>JAUMAI010000715.1:0-21198 GCA_032116775.1 Pirellula sp.
CCGTATTGGGGTTAGTTGGCTCGTTGTTCTTGCTAGTTGCTTCGGTAGGTGAAGCAGGACTGCTGGGATCTTTCTGGGTTTGATAGAACTGCATCAGATCAGCGAAAGAACGGAGTGGCTCGCGACCTTTTTGCATCGCCTCTGTCAAAATAGGAGCCGCTTTGGAAGGTCTCTCCACGACAGGCTTTGGGGTAACGACAGTCGATTCTTCATCACGAGCATTATCTTCATGGCGTTTGTTTCTGCCACCAAATCCACGCCCACGACCTTGTTGACCGCCTCGACCGCTATCGCCGCGGAATCCACCTCCGCGATTGCCGCTATCGCGACCACCATCACGTCCGGGGCGACCACCACGATTGTCTCCACCTCTGTTTTCGTTACCACGGTTCTCGCCCCCTTGGCTTGGGGCACGACCGCCGCGATTACCGCCTCCACCGGCTGGACCGCGACCACCCCCTCCGCGACGTTCACCTTCATTAGCACCCCGAGTTGACTTGGGTGGTGCCTCTTGTCCCGGCGGAATCGCAGAAAGAGAAATTCGCTTCTTATCACGGTCTACAGAGATGACCCATACTTGAACTAGGTCACCGATTTGAACGAACTGATGAGGATCTTCAACGTAACCTGGAGCCAATCTCGATACGTGGATAAGTCCTTGGCAATCAACACCGAGGTCTGCGAAAGCACCAAAGTCAGCCAAGCCAACAATAACGCCCCACAGGGTCATTCCAGGTTGAAGATCGTCGATCTTGGGAACCTTGGTCCAGAGCGGGATCATCGGAATGGATAGACGACGATCAGCGAACGGGGATTGAATCGCCGCTCCAATTCGTTTGAGTTTTTCTCTTCCTACCTGCCAGCTCTTGGCAAATTTCTCAACATCGAGTTGAGGCGGTGCAGCACTCGCAGTCGATTCTAATTCCGGCGTGACTACCTCTTGCGATTCATCGGAGGCCAAGGCAGCAACAGCTGTTTCGGTTTGCGGCGCCGAATCGGCTGCAGCTGAATCTTCACCAGCAGCCTCGGTCGCAGCGTTGTTGTAGGCACTCTCTACTTCCACCCCGATCGGCGAGCCTTCGGAAATCTCTTCCATCGCTGCAGTTGCGGCTTCGGTTGATTCGGCAGCAGGAGTTGACTCAACGGCTGTGACTTCAGTCTCAGTGGATTCAGCAGGTCGTGGGGATGTGCTTGGGGTCTCAGGGGGCGAGCCAGCCAGTTTTGGTGCTACCCAGCCTTCAGGATGAGCTGGCGGCAGGGCAAGATTCAATGAGCTTGCCAGACGCGTAGCGAGGTGATAATCATCCGGATGGATCGTGGTTCCATCCAGAGTTTGCGGACTATTGTAGATCCGCAGGAATCCAATCGCTTGTCGACTGTTGGCTGCAGACCAAAGATTGCCTAAAGACTCAAGAAGTTGTGCACGGCTGCTGAGCTTGCCTTCTTGGCGAAGCTTAACAATCGCAGAAGCGACCTCAGGGGTAACTCCTGGGATTCGCTGCAGTGCCGCTTCCGAGGCATGCCAGACGTCAATTCCATCGGAAGCCATTGTTGCAGAGACGACATCGTTGAGTACCTGACGCAACTTGTCGGTCTCTAATTCGCCCTGATAACTACCAAGACGCAAACGCGCCAAATCGATTTTTAGAATTTCATGGCGAGAGTCCTGCAAGCGACGGCCAAGCCACACCGCACTGCGATGTCGGCGACTAAAACGTCCCAACTCTTCTGCCGAAAGCTTGGTTGAAGCGTAGGCATCTGCGCCCGTGCGATCGATCAACGTAAATCGGACCGAGCCTGGTGTGCTCTGGTCGAGTAACTCGGCGATCGCTGGCATAATCGATCGTCGGGCAGGGCCGTTACTGAGGACGATCAGACTAACTCGATGTTTGTGAACAAGTTCTCCGAGCTTCGTGACAACAGCCGTCTTGTTTTCCGATTTACCACTCTGGCAAGGAATTTCATCAATCGTCAAAACTTCACCGCGGTGATTGATGATTGCCAACGGTGCCATCTTCGGACCAATCGCATCGATACAGAGGATTCGGTGTCCTCGCAAAGGTCTCTGGGTGACAAAATTGGTGAAATGGTCACCAGCTTGATTGGTCAAGCGATCATGAGCTTGTTCTTCCAGTTCCGCCAAGATGTCCTGCTCTAGTCTCGGCAGAATGACTCGTCCCAACGCCTCGCTTGCTACTTCATCCATCCAAGAAGTGAGCGGATGGTTCGGAGGAACAAGTGATTCGGTCGCCATCAATACCAAACCAGCTCGGTCGTACTCCAAATTGGTCTTTATCAACTGTGTGCGTTGACCTCTGGCCAACATCACTGTTTGATACGCAGTAAGCTTATTTAGCGGCTTTTTCATTCCGTCTAGCGGCTGTAGCATCGACTGCAGCCAGCGGCGGCGACGTTGACGAGGAGTTAGACGCGACTCCCCTTTACCTTTCTTGCTCTTCTCACTAGAAGAAGGTTTAGCTTGAGTTCCGGAAGCTTCCTGTGCAGGTGCACTTTCAGGGGCGGTGGCTTCGTGGGTTTCTGCTGCCGCGATTGGTTCGGTTGACTCTTCTGTCGCTTCTACCTCGTGGTCGTGCAGTTGCTCTTCTTCGGAGAGCGTATCGAGCTCTTCGCCGAGCTCTTCTGCGACCGTTGGGCTAAGTGCCTGCTGTTCTTCGTGCTGCTCGGCAGCAACCGCGGCAGCGATCGAGGCTGCAGAGCCTTCTGCAACACTGGTAGCCGGCGCACTGGCAGCGGTTGGTGCATTTTCTTTCAGGAGTTCAGCAACCAAAACAGCTTTCCGGGAAATCTGGCGTCGCAACTTAGAAATTAGCCCGGGATTTTCGCTGAGCTTCAGAACCAGCAGATGTCGAACCTGTCCAAGCACTGCTTCGACTTGTGACGATTCGATACCGAAGTTAGTGACGAGCCACTCAGACATCGCCTCTGGTTTCGGGGCGTTTTCTTGCTGAAGACGCGCGAGTATCGCAGCAGCTTGCGGGTGACGCTCGGTAAAGGTGTGAGAATTCTTTTTGGAATGGAGCGGGCGCAGAAGTCTTTCAATTTCTCGAACGGTACGAGAATCTCGCAGCGCTGGCTCTAATCCAGCTGTAGCATTCGGCGCATTCGCAAGCTCAGTTAAGGCCGCTTGCTGAGCATTGCCAAGGGCAGTTTGCTTCTCCAAAGCAGCCTTCAAACGCCAGAGCGTTTGCTCGGGAAGGCTCCCCGATTCATCCGCCCGAAAATTGCAAATGAACGGAGGCTGATAACCTTGGAATAGTAATTCCGCTGCAACACGTAACTGTTCGGGAGAGAGTTGCAGTTCGGCCGAAATGGTGGACAGATCGATCATGGTCACGATCTTAATAGACCCTCAGCGTCAACAGATCTCGGCATAGCGAGTCCGGTTACGCTCAAAAAAGCAATGCATTGAATGTACAGAAAAGCCTGCAGGTGTCGGGAATCTAAGGGAGCTGAATTCGGTTGTCAAGCGTTTGCCTGATTTGCTGGCAAATAATGTTGGCTAACCATTTTCCGAAAAGCGTAAAAGTTTTTCTGGAATACTTAAGCCGCAAAGTCTGTTTAACCGATACATCTTGACAGCAGGGCTTGAGGTGCGCTCACGACGAGCGAACGAAGATTCAGGCAATCTGCTTGGTCCCCTAATGAGGAGGGTGTGTGCGGGAGGCTCCAGCACGCTATCTCCAGGACAAGATCAGTTACTTCAAAATCCGTTTTAGTCCACAGCTTAGAGCTGTTCAAAAGCCAAGGAAGGCCCATGACCAAGCCGACTCTTAAGATTTACCGTCCAGACTCTGAAGATTGTTCCGCTCGAGGCCTAGGCTCCGGCGAATCAATGTACGGCTCTTTGATTCTCGAAGGTGTGATCGATCCAGTTCGGGTGTCGGTTGGCGATATCGTGCGCCTACTATCCGATGCGGCGTTAAATCGTCGCGCTTGGGTCGAGGATTTTGCGGATGATGCGATGGTTGTCTCGCGTGATTTCTACGAGGTGCTGTTAGCTTACGGTAAGTTGGTTGAGAAGCGAGCTGCCTGATTCCCGCGTTTCTTGGAAATCGAGCTTTAGAAAATTGGGCTTTTGGGAAATTGGCAGGGAAGCGAAAGGAAAGAGCATGGATCCGTCGCGTGAACCTCCCTACTTTCCCGAAGCTGTCGGTGAAAATGAGACAGATCGTCCGCTGCCTGCCGATGATGCGCAGGTTGCGGTCGAGCAAGCTGAGCTTTACGCGGCGATGGATCAGGCTATCGAACGTCTCAAAGCGGATGGCACATCGACGGGTGATTTAAAAATTCTCAGCCGTACACTGCGTGAGCTTAGGTACGCTCTGAAAGTTTTTAGCCCATACCGTGGTAGACGCAAAATCACTGTTTTCGGATCAGCTCGCACTCGTCCAGAAGCTCCGGCCTACCAACAAGCGGTGGACCTCGGCGAAGCCATGGCCAAGCATGGTTGGATGCTCATCACGGGAGCTGGCGGCGGCATCATGGAAGCTGGCCATAAAGGAGCTGGGCGTGAAGCATCGATGGGGCTGAATATAAAGCTACCTTTTGAGCAGCAAGCCAATCCCTATATTGATGGTGATCCCAAGCTAGTGACCTTGCGATATTTTTTCACACGCAAGTTGATGTTGGTCAAAGAGTGTAGTGCTGTTTGTTGTTTGCCTGGTGGGTTTGGGACTTTGGATGAAACGCTTGAGGTTTTAACGCTTTTGCAAACCGGCAAGCAGCAGATGTTACCGCTGGTTTTGCTCGATCAGAAAGGTGGCACGTTCTGGAAAACCTTTCATGAATTCGTGATCAGCGACTTGCTCTCCAATAAATTGATTAGCGAAGAAGATTTGAGCCTCTATAAGATTACCGATTCGGTGCAAGAGGCTGTAGCTAATATAATGGAGTTCTATCGAAACTATCACAGTATGCGATACGTGAGAGAGAACTTAGTTTTAAGGCTGCAGCGCTCATTAACTGCCGCTCAGTTGTCGTCTATCAATCAAGATTTCGCAGACATTGTTCAAGCAGATGAGATCAGGCAAGTGCCTGCTCTGGAAGAGGAAGTTGGGGAACCTGAGTTGTTGAAACTTCCTCGCCTGGTTTTTCCATTCAAAAGGGTTCATATTGGGCGTTTGAGGCAGCTAATTGACACCATCAATCGCTGCTGAACTGCAGAATCCATCGGATATCGGCTCGCAATTCCTGCCGTACTGGCCTAGCAGTTTGTCTCAAGTATGCTACGGTAAACGGGACTGAAGTGAAGGAGTGCCCTGTCTAGGGTAGCCCCTCGGTTCTCGGCAAAGGTGCCTGGCCGTCTTTCAGCGATCTGTTCAGCGGAGTCCAATCATGCAACTATGGCCTGCCATTGATCTCCTTGGTGGAATGTGCGTTCGATTGCAACAGGGGGATTATCATCGTGAAACGATCTTTGGTGAGGATCCTGTAGCTATCGCCAAGCAATGGTGCGATCAAGGCGCAGAGTATTTGCATTTGGTCGATTTGGATGGGGCCAAGACCGGAGCGTTGGTGAATGAAGGGGTGATTCGTCGAATCGTGGCTAGTGTCGGAATCCCTGTCCAGCTTGGCGGTGGTGTACGCGATGTTAGTTCGATTGAACGCCTTTTAAATCTCGGCCTGAGTCGCCTGGTATTGGGCACGGCTGCTTTAAAAAACCAAGCTTGGTTTGCGGAGATGTGTGACCGCTTTCCGGGAAAACTGGTGTTGGGGATCGATGCTCGTAATGGAATGGTTGCGACAGAAGGGTGGCTTTCGACCTCAACCACACCAGCCGTGGAGCTTGCGCAATCTCTGGAGAACAAGACCTCCAATATCGCTGCAATTGTTTACACCGACATTGCTCGCGACGGCATGCTAACGGGGCCTAATTTTGAGGCCATACACCAGATGCTGGCGTCTGTCCGTACGCCGCTGGTTGCATCCGGTGGGGTTGCTGTTTTAGAGGATGTGATGCGTCTCCGAGACACTGGCGTTCAAGGCTGTATCATCGGCCGTGCATTGTATGAGAATCGCTTTACGCTCACCGATGCATTAAACGCCGTATCTCGCGTGAACTAAGGGGCTGTTTGGGGGACGGTGTTCTTGTCTGCTGGAGCCTTTTCTGCTGGAGTAATGTTAAGCCATTTCCGGATTCTAGTAGATTGGTCTTCTGTTGGTTCTTTGGCAGACTCCAGTTTCCACTGGCTCGTAGGTTTAGCAGCGAGGCGTACTGGAAGTTTAGAAATTTTTCCTCGCCGTGAGATCAGAGTCTCAACGACATCATCTACTTGGTAATGTTCTAAACGCTCCATCCAGTCGCCGCCGATCCGGTAGTCATCTAAGGCTAGCAGTTCATCATCCACATTGATTCCGGCCGCATAGGCAGGGCTGTCTCGCATGACGCGTTTGACGATGAGTTTCCCATCGGTCGATGTCGCGTCAGCACCGAAGTAGATTTCGGGCTTAGTATTCGGGCCGAGCTCCTTGGGGGCTTTGAACTGTAGGCCATACCAGTTGAGCAGCGGCGAATAATCGAGTTGCTCAGTCGAATAGACCATTTTATCCACCCAAGTCACCACCTCGTTGCCAGCGACTTCACTGACGATTCGGTTAAAGTCCGCCGATGTGTAGCCGGTCTGTTGATGATCCTGCCAGAGTTTTCTCATCACATCATCCAAGCAAGCTTGGCCCTGGGTGGCTTGCTGAATTTGTACATCGAGCAAGGCTGCTAATACAGCTCCTTTGACATAGTAGGATATCCGCGAATTATGAGAATTCTCATCGGGGCGATAGAGTTTGATCCAAGCATCTTTGGAGGAGTCGGCCAAGCTTTGCAATTCTCGTCCCGGTGTCCCTTGTAATCCAGAAATGGTTTTGGATAGTCGTTCTAAATACTCATCCTGTGTCATCAGTCCACAGCGCGCGACGAAGAGATCGTCATAGTAGCTGGTGATTCCTTCCGCGATCCATAGTTCATCGAAAAGTTGCTCGCGTTCATAATTGTAAACTTGCAGTTCTTTCGGGCGCAGACGTCGGACATTCCAGGTGTGAAAAAACTCGTGACTCACCAAACTCAGCCAGTTCAGATAGTTCTCGCGTTTTTTTTGTTGCCAGCGACTGGTCATCAGAACGCAACTATTGTCATGCTCCAGGCCACCTCCAGCCTCTGCGGCAATGTTTAGAAAAACATAGTTTTCGTAAGGGATCGTTCCCCAGAATTTCTGTTGAGTCTCGATGATCTTGGCGGAGTCTTCAGCTGCCTTGCGAGTGTCCCACAATCGATCTGCTGCTAGTGTCGCTAGACGATGCGGTTTATCTCCCACATCGAACGAGTCGATTTTCAAGGTACCTGCCAAGATAGGACTGTCCACCAAAACATCGTAGTTCGGTGCTTCGGCAATCGTGAGACCATCGGCGGATTCGGTCTTTAGAGATGTGGCAACATCCGGCCAGTGGGCAGGTAAGAGAAGGCGAATGCGGTGAGGCTGATTTGTAAGTTTAGGACACGTTAGGAATGTGCCAGCCCCGGTGAGGAATGCCCAGTCGGCTTCGACCCAGTTGGTACGCACGCTGAGTTCTCGACAGTAGAGGCGGTAACGCACTAGCACATTCGGCTGCGATTGCGTGTCTATCTTCCAGCGGTTCTTCGCGGATTTGCTAATCGTGAGTAGTGTTCCATCGGAGACTTGATGAGCGCTGATTTTCTCGATGTTACGGGCATACTCTCGAATCAAATAGCTCCCTGGTGTCCAAGTGGGAAGCATCAATTCAATCTCACGCTCTCCATCGGTGGGTACGATCATTTCGATATCGAGCGTATGGCGAGGTGCATCTGAGAAGGAGACGGTGTATTGCATAACTGGATCTGCCGCGATTGCCATTAAAGTTGCGACCAGCAAAGTTGTGACCATATCAAATCCTGGGAGCTTTAGTCATGGGGTAGCGGCCAGTTGGGGTTAAGGCTCTCTTACATTAATCTGAGTTGGTTTGAATGTCGCTCCCGCGACTTCACTCCAGCAACTCATTTCACAAAGTTTCGCTCGTTTTTCCAGGAGAGCTCATTCGGTTACCGCGGTGCCAATCAGGATTGGTGTAGCGTTCCAAGAGCAATTGATGGGTTAAGTCGGCAGGCCAATCGGTGAGTGGTAGATGGGCCGACCAAGCGTCTTGGATCACCGTTTTTAATTCGTCTCGAGTGGTACGAAGGTTTGTCAGGAAGTCAACATGCGATCGTTGTTGCCGATATTCAGGTTCACGCGGCGGATAGCCAAGCCAGCGTTGGATTTTCGAGAGGTCGAAGTCATACAGAATCGTGCCGTGATATAAGATCCACGATCGCTTGCAACGCAGCGAGTTACCCGAGAATTTACGATCAGCTAAGACGAGGTCGCAGGTGCCCGTCCAGGATATTTGATTCCGATGGGAGGTCAGTTGGTTCAGGCCATCACAAAGCCTATCCATCACCAACTCATGGGCTGCAGTGATATTTCTGAGTTGAGGGCGTTGGTCCAGGGAAAGTAGAAGCGAGTAGACCAGGCAGCCAGGGCCGAGGACGACGGCTGTGCCGCCACTGCAGCGACGTAGCACAGGTACTGAGTCTCGACTAGCGGCCGCGAGATTGACTTCTGTTTCTAAACGCGAAGATCTCCCCACGATGACGGAGTCTTGTGGGCTCTCCCATAATCGCAACACCTCGCTAGTGGCTTCCCCAGCTTCTGCTTGTTCAAGCAAGGCCTCATCTAAGGCCAAGTTGGTTTCTGGGCTGGTCAACGTAAGGTCGAGGTACTTCATGCATTCGATCGGTGAGTTGATTCGTGAAATCGCGTCCGTACAATCGGAATAATCTGTCTAATTGTACTCGATGAGGATCTTCTTGCGCGAGCGAACTCCAAAGGTGGAGCGAGAGTTTCATTCTCTGTGGGGTTGTGCAGTTTGGGTTGTTTGGTGGTTTTAGGGAGGATTTATTGGTCTCGTAAGTTGTTTGCTGGCAATGCTTTGCGGCAAAGGTGTCTGTTTTAGGGTGTCAAAAAAATTTTTCTCGACGCAAGTGAAGAATGGCTAAAGATTTGCCAAATTCGGTAAGGGGCGGTTGGCTGTTTTTCATTTGAAAGAAGTCTGGTTGTAGCCCACAATGCTTATGCAGAGTCTCTTCCAGCTTCTTTAATCTATTTGTGAAGATGCTGAAGAGTCTGTCTTTTCCTGTTTTTTGATCGACCGATCGATTTTCGCGCCGATGCGCCAGGGTTTTGCTCATGCTAAAGCTATCGACAACCACACGTTATCGCTGTTTACCAGTGGTGCTGGCAGGGCTTGTTTTTTCCGCAGACGCGGGCATTAGTTTGGGACAGAATTGTCCCCCGACCTACCGCACGGAAAGGCAAATGATATGGGTGCCCGAAGAAGTTACAGTCTATCGCTTGGAGTACGATACGTCCGTCGAGGAGCAGGAAGTTGTTTCGTATCGACCGGTATGGAAGACCCAATACGAGAAACGAGAATACACGGTCGCTAAGCCTGTTGTCGAAACGAGCGAGCAACAGGAGGTCTACACGGTTCGTCGCCCCGTGACGACGACTGTAGAAGAAGAACGGCAATTCGTTGAAACCAAGATGGTGACTGAAACAGCCTCGCGAGAGGAGACGGTGACCACTTATAAACCCGTTACGGAGACTCAATACCAGACGCAACAGGTCGTGGTGCAGAAACCGGTAACGGAAACTCAGTATCAGTCGCAGCAGTACGTTGTTCAGCGACCTGTTACAGAAACGGTGATGCAGCAACAGCAATACACCGTGCAACGTCCTGTCACGGAAACTCAATATCAGACTCAGAATTACGTAGCCTATCAACCGGTCACGAACTACCAGACCGCGGTCGTCGATCAGGGTGGATACGTCCCTCAACAGACGGTTGTTCCAGGCGATACGACCTATCGTTTGCGCTGGATCCCTGCTGGTATGAACTACAACTCGATGAATGCCCAGACCTACTTTGGTTTAGGTGGATTGGGCTGGGTTCCCTATCATTCTGCTCCTCAAGTGAACACGCAGTGGGCGTATCAACCGAACTACCAACAGGTCGTTGTCCCGCAGACTTCTTTGATGCCTCAGGTTATGCAACAGCAGGTGGCAGTTCCTGTGACCCGACTGCAGAACGAGGTTGTCACTCAGCAAGTTCCGGTACAAGTCACCAAGATTCAAAACGAAGTTGTTACCCAGGAAGTTCCAGTTCAGGTGACTCGTGTTCAGAATGAAGTTGTCACTCAGCAGATTCCTGTGCAGGTGAACAAGATGGTAGCTGTTGTCGAAAAGAGAACCGTCCCGTACACCGTTGAAAAGCCTGTTACCCAGGTTGTCACCAGAAAAGTGCCGGTGACTCGCACGGAGTGGGTGGAGCAGAAGATGGTCCGTCCCTACACCGTTCAAAAGACTCGAGTTGAGTATGAAAAAGTAGTCCGTGATGTGCCTGTTCAGGTTTACACAACCGAAAGAGTCGTCAGCAAGGTTAAGGTTTCGAAGCAGACCCCTCGCTGGGTAGCTCACAAAGAAACCAGGCAGGTGCTGCGACCGGTAGTCACCGCAACTCCAATGACTTGGTACGACCCTTACAGTGCTGCTCTAACCGCCGGCTATCCAACCCTAGGGGCTGAGGTCGTGACTGCTAAGCCAGTCGTTGAAAATAAGGAAGGTTCCAAGGAAGAAAAGTTAGAGGGTAAGGAATCGGCCGGAGTTCAGCCAAGCGGAGTTCAGCCGAGCATGGAGAAGATTGACATCCAGCCAAATGCTGAGTTGTCTCCAACAACTGTTGAAAAGCCGAAGGTGAATGAAGCCCCAGTCGATAAAGGACCAGCGACCGATGCAGGCAGCGACGCTGGTCTGAAGCTCAACGAACCCGCAGCGGAAGCTTCGTCCGGTGGAGATAAGCAGATCTAAGTAACGCAACTGTACGATCTAGGGCGATTGTTTAATTCCGCAAACGCCCCAGACATCGCCAGTCCGATTGGATTATCTGAAATTTTCAGCGACCTTTTGTTGGATGGTTTCCAGCGAAAGGTCGTTTGCTTTAGCGATCGCTTCGAGGTCAGCATATTCGGGTGAGAAGCGGATTCGTCCAGAAGGTGACTGGGTCACTTTGCAGCGGACGTCGCCCCATGGCGTGGCGACTGTTTTGGTTTCTCTTGGTAACACGAACCGCTGTTCGGTTCGAACTCGGATTCCTAGCGTTGTCGTATGTTCGAGGATGAGGTCTTTGAAGTGATCGATTTCATCGCATTTGACCAAGGTCGTCAGGAGTTGTCCGGGACGACCTTTTTTCATTTGGATCGAGGTTGAAAACACATCGATAGCCCCAGCTTCCCTTAGTTTTTCGATCGCAAAGGCAAACTCTTCACCCGCGAGATCGTCCAGTTGGGTTTCGAGAATTGCGATGGTTTCGGTGGGGGTGGTTGCCGCACTTTGGCCGATGAGAATGCGTAGAACGTTGGCTTGGCCGGGAATATCTTTGGTGCCTGCGCCATAGCCGATCTTGTCGATCGTCATTTGTGGAATGGGGCCGAAGCTGTTGCACAATGTCGCCACAATTGCGGCGCCAGTGGGGGTCGTGAGTTCCGCTTCAATCGTTGAGGCTCGCAGCGGAATGCCTTGTAAGAGCTCGGCGGTGGCTGGGGCTGGAACGTTTACGGTTCCGTGTGCGATGGTGATTTGGCCGCATCCGGTCGGGATTGCCGAACAGTGAAGCTTTTCGATTTTCAGATAATCAAGAGCTGCGGCGACACCTACGATATCGCAAATCGAATCTGCTGCTCCAACCTCATGAAAGTGAACTTTTTGGAGAGTACTTCCGTGGACCTTCGCTTCCGCCTCCCCCAATTTCAAGAAGATGGCTTTGGCAGTTTTTTTGGCATGTTCGGTTAAAAGCGAGGAGTTGTCGATAATTGCGTCGATATGGTGCAGGTGGCGATGTTTGTGTTCTGGTTGTGTTTTGGGGACAATGTGCAGGGCTCGGAAGCCGCATTTACGCGTCTCAGTTACCGCTAATTCGACTGGGCCTATTCCAAGGGAGTTTAGTATCTTCTCGATGAATTCGGCCGGTGTACCAGCGTCGATTAGGGCAGCTAGGGTCATGTCGCCGCTGATGCCGCTCGGGGTGTCAAGATAGGCTGTTTTCATCAGGGGGCTCCATTCGCTGGGTAAATCGAGAAATAGCCAAGGACTAGCTTTTGGCATTGTCTTACAAAACAGGGATGTTAGAATCCCGAATTCTTCAAGAGTAAGCAAGGGCTGGATCGACGAAATAGCACTACGCCATCCTCTCCGACGAGTACGTCGGCTGGGGCTTTTGGCGAGTTGAGCTTGCTGGGACATTGCTAGCGGTTGCGGTTGTGTCTTTCGTTGAGGCCGTCGTTCGGATTGGAAGGTGAATCATGAAGGTAGTTTCTTCGATTGGCGCATTGAAGTTTCGGCATCCTGACTGCCAGGTTGTGCGACGACGAGGTCGTCTGTACGTAATTTGCAAGAGCAACCCACGATTCAAGATTCGTCAGGGTGGGGCGAAGGGCAAGAAAACCAAGAGATAGTAGTACCCTGCAAGGTTATTTGCTTCGGGGCGTTTGTCTGTGGTTTGGCATGCAGTGCTGTTTACCTGTATACCTGCCTTTTGTAGCAGAAAATTAGTAGAAAAAGCCGCTAGTCCATTGGGCCAGGCGGCTTTTTTCGTAGGCTGTTAAGTTAATTATCGTTAGGTTTTGGACTTCTTTGCGAAGGTGGGCTTCGGCTTAGGTGGCAGCTTGTTCAATAAAAAAACGCATTGGCTTCGCGAGGAAGCCGATGCGTTTGGATGAATGAATTTAGCCGCCAGCGAATCAATTAGCTCTCGATAGCGTCGATTTTGATTCGGGTGTAAAGTTGGCGATGGCCGGTGCGGCGACGATAATTCTTACGCCGATTGAATTTCTCAATGAATACCTTTTCGCCTTTTTGAAGGCCGACGACAGTTGCGGTAACTTTGGCACCCGAAATCATCGGTTTGCCGAGTTTGAAACCACCCTCTCCGCCGCCGATTGCCAGAACGTTGCCGAATTGGACGCTTTCGCCGGACTCGGCACCCTCACGGAAGTCGATATCCAATAACTGGCCAGTCTTGACTTTGTATTGGCGTCCGCCATCTACGATAATTGCGTACACGTCGCTCATGTAACTAAACCTGCCAAAAACTCAGGAACTGTAGGAACCAAGCAGATTACTAATCTTCGGGTCGTTCGTCGAGTCCAAATTAGACTCTTTACACATAGTTTTGCCGAGGTTCGCGGGTGTGGTTAAGGAAAGTTAGGCGTTCGGCGGGCGTTAAAATCAATTTCCGATTTTTTTCTGGGGCTGATATACTTAGATGTGGTCATTCTTTGGGAGTACAACAATCCTGCTAGTTCGCTAAAGATGGTGGTGGAGTCGTGGTCCAGCGAGCCTATTGGGGCCATGGTCAGCGACAGGAATCGCCTCAATTTTATCCATAAAATCTTTGAGTCAGCTTTGGCTAGGCGTACAATGCGGGTCGATATCCCCAAGTGACAGCTTGCACCAGGTGGAAGCAACGACAGCGCACCAGCAAAGCTCGGTGTTAGACACCAGGGCAAAGCCTCGTCTGGAGTTGTCTCTTTATCGTCTTTTCTAGGAAATTTTTGGCACAATACTTTTGCAACTGCTGTGCGGCGCGAGATTTTGGACGCCGGCGGGTGCAGGAGTGGTGAATAGGATTTGGAGCATGACGACTGTTCCTTCAACTTCGTCAGAGGATTCAGTGGATGTGGTTGAGGCTATTGAGCCGACCGAAGTGAAGCCACGACGCAATCTTTGGGTTTGGACTACGGTTCCGGGTTGGGCCATCAGCTTAATTCTCCATGTCGCGTTGTTGATGATTCTGGCCGCTGTCTCGCTGGAGCCTGTTCAGCAAGCGTTAGCGGTTCTCACGATGTCGAACACCGGAACTGCGACCGAGCAACTCGAATCATTTGATATTTCCGATTCGCCAGCCCCGCAGATATCAGAATCAACGGAAGAGAGTGCCGCTGTGCCGGCTGAAGCAGTTGCACCGACCGCAGAGGTAATGGAAGTTGCCCTCGAACCTGTGGTAACTTCACCTCTCGGTGAATTGCCTGTCGCGAACGTTGTCGATCAGATCGCCCCAAGCAGTTTGATGAGCGACGTAATGTCCAATCAAATGATGCAAGCGCTCAGCAGTCGATCTTCGAACATGAAAAAAGAAATGCTCGAACGCTATGGTGGAACGGCGGCTAGTGAGCAAGCTGTGGCCAGGGCTTTGCAATGGTTGGCAGCGCATCAATTACCTAATGGTGCCTGGAGCTTCGGGCATGATCGCGTTTGTCGTGGTCAATGTGATGGTGCTGGCGAGCGCGTTAACGCCTTCAATGCAGCAACTGCCATTGCGTTGTTACCGTTCTTGGGAGCTGGCCAAACTCACTTGGAAGGACAGTATCAGCAGACCGTCAAAAAGGGATTGGCCTTTCTAATCAAGCGTATGGAAATTACTGCGGGAACTCCGCCTCGAGGTTCCTGGCGTGAGCCTGATGGCAACATGTATTCACATGGTTTGGCGGCAATCGCGGTGTGCGAAGCGTACGCGATGACTAAAGATCCGGACCTCGAAAAACCAGCTCAGCTTTCTCTCAATTACATTGCCTGGTCACAAGATCCACGTGGTGGTGGCTGGCGATATGAGCCTCAGCAACCTGGCGATACTTCGGTAGTTGGTTGGCAGTTGATGGCGCTGAAAAGCGGTTTGATGGGTGGATTGACGATTTTCCCAGACACCGTGCGAAAAGCGAGTTTATTCTTGGATTCCGTACAGGCCAACGACGGAGCTTTTTACGGTTACGATATTCCAGCGGCTAATCCTCCCCCTTCAACCACTTCAATCGGCTTATTGTGTCGAATGTATCTCGGTTGGTCCAAGGAGAAACCGGCTATCCGCGAAGGGGTTAAATATCTAAGCGAAGTCGGACCTTCCCCTACAAATGTGTATTATAATTATTATGCGACACAAGTTTTGCGTCAGTATGGCGGAGACGAGTGGGAGCGGTGGAATACTGCGATGCGGGATCAGTTGGTTAATAACCAAGAGAAGTCCGGGCATTCCGCTGGAAGTTGGTACAAAGCTGACGAGGGAAGCTTTGAACGAGTCGGTGGCCGTCTGTATTGCACAGCCATGTCTGCCATGATTTTGGAAGTTTATTATCGATACATGCCACTTTATGGCGATAAATCGACAGAAGACGATTTCGAGCTTTAGCCGGTTGAGCTGCAGATGACCACTCTTCCTCCGCTGGATGCCAAGACGCCGCCCGGGGAAGCGGTGGCGGAAAGTGGGCCACCGCCCATTGAGAACCCAGCGATTTCCAATCGCGGGCATTCGGAAGTCGTAAGTCAGCCTCGAGTAGGTCGGGATCCGATAAGTCAGGAGCTGATAAGTCGGGAACTGATAAGTCGGGAACTGATAAGTCAGTCTCTTGGAGAGGACTCTCCTCTCCCTCTCGCTAATGACAGCCACAGCGTTCGTCGCGTTCGACTGGCTGGGACAACTGCTTTCCTCTGCAGTTTTGTTCTGCATCTTGTTCTGCTGTTGCTGTTGGCTGTTTGGTTTTTATCGCCCCAACGCCCAGGCTTGTCGGGTATCCCGTTAACGGCAGTGATCGCAGAGAGTAACGTGGCGTCGCTTCAAGTGCTTCCGAAAAACAATTCCGTAGAAATAGGCACAGCGGAATCTGCCACCAGCGAAGTTTCGGTTTCAAGTATTGAGCTTGATGTTCCTTCGTCAGATCCCGCGGAGTCGACTCCGGAAGTTGTTTCCGAGTCTGCACCATCGATGCAGGAACTAGTGGCTTCTTCTGCCAGCGGTAGCATCAGCGATATGTTCCGTAGCAGTTCAACCTCGCAAAGATCGGCGGCTCAACGGGCGTCCGCAGCGGCTGCCAACGGTGGATCACGCGAGAGTGAGATTGCGGTTGAGCGAGGTTTGAAGTGGCTCTTGGCGCATCAGCGTGGGGATGGGGCTTGGAGTTTGCGGTATCGCACGGATCAGTGTGGAGCTGGTTGTTTGCATGAAGGAAAGGAAGGGGATTACGCTCCCGCAGCCACAGGTTTAGCGCTGTTAAGTTTTCTCGGGGCAGGTTACACGCATCGTGAGGGAGAGTATCAGCAGCAACTGCGTAAAGCAATTTACTATTTGCTGACGCGGATTGAGTATTCGGAAGCTGGTGATGTGGGCAATCTTGCAGGGCTTGCCGAGCATGCGATGTACAACCACGGGATCGCCACATTAGCGCTCTGTGAAGCCTATCAAATGACCAATGATAAAGACCTAGAGGAACCGATCCGCTGTTTGCTCAACTATATTGTTCAAGCGCAGCATGATGTGGGAGGTTGGGGGTATTCCGCAGGTAGTCCGGGCGACTTAACGATCAGCGCATGGCAAGTCATGGCAATCAAGAGCGCATATGCTGCCGGAATTCGAGTGCCGTCGAATGTGATGCGGCAATTTGATCGTTTCTTAGATACACAGCAGTCGGCCGGAGGGGCGTTCTACGGGTATCGCGGTCCTGGTAAACAGCCTGGGACAACTGCAATGGGGTTATTACTCCGCATGTATCGCGGTTGGGGACGTACAGACCCGAGATTACTTGAGGGACTTAGCTATTTAGAGAAAGCAGGTTTTTCGCCAACGGATGTCTATTTCAATTTCTACGCCACCCAAACTTTTTTTCATCAGGATGGACCAGCGTGGCAGGCTTGGAATAGTAAGCTGCGAGAGTTTTTGGTGAAAGCGCAGGAAAGCGGCGGCCATCAGGATGGTAGTTGGTTCATGGTCGACTCTAACTCAAAAGTGGGTGGACGGCTGTATTGTACCTGCATGGCCATCCTGACATTAGAGGTTTACTACCGCTATCCGCCAATGTTTCGAGAAATCAAACTTGATGGATTCGAATTTTGAGAGACTCACTTCCTGACTTGGAATTGGGGGTTGGCGTCGCGGCGGTCTGAGTAAACAATATAAGTAACCCCCCACACTGGATATGGCATCGCAAGCTGCTGAGATTGAATTGAGCAGTTGCTTGAGATGTTCCCACCCTCGGCACTACCTGCCGACCCGAAGTAAAGATGTTGCCACCCGAAAAAATATTGCCCGAGGCAGCATACGAAATTGATGGCGACCAGTGCCTTCTTGTTTCTGTCGCTGTTGCTTTCGTCTCAAGCGACAATCGCTGTGGCTGACGACACCTTTTTTGAAACAAAGATACGCCCTATCCTCGTTGAGCATTGCTATTCATGCCATTCGTTGGAGTCGGGTGAGGCGTCTGGAGAACTTTTGCTTGATTCCGCTGCTTCGATGAAGCGAGGTGGAGGCCGTGGAACTCCATTGAATCTCAATATGCCGGAAGAGAGTCTTTTGATTCGCGTCCTAACGCATGCCGACGAAAATCTTAAGATGCCACCAGAAGAAAAACTGCCTGATTCCGTTGTTGATGATTTTAGGACTTGGTTAAAGCAAGGTGCACCTGATCCAAGAGGTGGTACTGTGCCTGATAAATCGGCTCGTGAGTTACTTGCTGAGAAACATTGGGCCTATCAGTTACCGCAGCCTTATCAACTTGTTGAAGCTGCGGGTGTGGAGCATGCCAACGATCCGATCGATATTGCGATACTTGAAAAACTAAGAGAAAAAGGCTTAGAGCCTGCAGCCAAAGCGGATAAGTTTACCTTGGTCCGCAGGCTCTCTTATGATTTATTGGGATTGCCTCCATCGCCCGAGGACATCGCTGCTCTTCAAAGCGACGACTCCCCAGATGCCTATCGCAGGGTGGTAGAGCGTTTGCTGGCCTCGCCTCAATTCGGCGAACGTTGGGCGAGACATTGGATGGATGTCGCGAGATACGCTGACACCAAGGGATATGTCTTTCAAGAAGATAGAAATTATGCAGCAGCATTTCGATATCGCGATTGGCTGATCCGCTCATTGAATGAAGATATGCCCTACGATCAGTTTGTGCAGTACCAACTCGCGGCCGATGCACTGGATCCAAAGAATGAGCAGGGACACTTAGACGCCATGGGTTTTTTAACGCTGGGAAGGCGTTTTCTCAACAATATCCATGACATCATCGATGATCGAATGGATGTTGTCGGACGTGGCTTGATGGGATTAACGATCGCTTGTGCACGCTGCCATGACCACAAGTATGATCCGGTCTCCGCGGCGGACTATTATTCGATGTACGGAATATTTTTGAACAGCGATGAGCCAGGAGGAGATCCATCACCGCTGCGTCTGGTTGATTCTCCAAACGAGAAGCCAGCTTTTATTTTTCTTCGTGGCCAAGCGCACAACCGAGGTGAACAAGTTCCTCGTCGTTTTGTAAAGTTTTTATCTGAGGAAAATAGCGCTAACTTCACGGCAGGGAGTGGACGATTGGATTTGGCCAAGTCCATCATTTCTGCCAAGAACCCGCTTACAGCTAGGGTCATCGTTAATCGCGTTTGGTTGCGATTGGTGGGAAGTAATTTGATTGATACACCTAGCGACTTAGGTATCCGAGCACCACAGCCCGAGTTGCTCGATGTATTGGATGAGTTGTCTTGTGGAATGATTGAAAACCAATGGAGCCTCAAGCATCTCATTCGTCGAATTGTGTTATCCTCGACCTACCAGCAAAGCAGTTTGGGAAGAGACGAACTAGCTCAAAAACAGGATCCTGAAAATCGACTGCTGTGGCACATGAATCGTAAAAGGGTTGACTTTGAAGGGCTACGAGACAGCATCTTAGTTTCAACGGGCAGGTTAGATCCGAGGTTAGGTGGGCCATCGGTTCCCATTCATGAACCTCCATACACAAATAGACGCACGGTTTACTCTTTCATCGATCGCCAGAACCTCCCTGGGATTTTTCGTTCATTTGATGTTGCAAGTCCCGACGCTCATAATCCTCAGCGCAGTTTGACGACGGTACCTCAGCAAGGGCTTTTCTTGCTCAATAGCGATTGGATTGCTGAGCAAGCCCAAGCCTTGGGGGATCAATTGACGAATGAATTTGGCGCATCCAACGATGAAGCGTTGGTCCGAGCCGCTTTTACTAAGATTCTCAAACGCTCCCCAAATGACTTGGAGCTGAAAATGGGAATCGATTACTTGGCGAATGCTCGTCAGTCGACAGCACATGGGCCGGCACCGATTTGGAGTTATGGATATGGCTCGTTCTCGCCAGAGACCGGCGAGCTGAAATCCTTTACGAAGTTTCCCGCATTTGACGGTGGGACTTATCGAGGAGAGAAACCTCTCCCAGACAACAAGTTGGGTTGGGCCTCATTGTCTGCCGAGGGTGGTCATCCCGGTACCAAGGATTTTTCGGTGGTTCGTCGCTGGCAGGCCCCACAGGCAGGCATGCTGCAGATCATTGGACAAGCAGAGCATGGTACGGAGCAAGGTAATGGGGTTATCGCTGCTATTGTGCTTGACCAGAAAAAACTCCTTGGCAAATGGGAGGTGCGGAATGGTAAGGTGGAAATCAAGACCGAGCCTTTGGATATTCCCGCCGGGACCACCGTCGATCTCATTGTCTGCGACAATGGCGATACGTCTCATGATTCCTTCAAGTGGAGGGCTGTGGTGCGTATCACCGGTGAAACGAAAGAGACTTACGCGTCCAACAAGGGATTTGGGCCACCACCGGCTCAATCGATGGATGCTGTTGATTTATTGGTTCAAGCCTTGCTCGGTTCCAATGAACTCGCATTTGTGGATTAGGCTTGCCTTAAAGGAATTCGTCTGATGGCTAAACTTTTCGGAACATCAAAAACGTTACCTGTTTCACGACGCGAGATGTTAGTTCGCTGTGGGATTGGTTTTGGTGGGCTAATGCTCCAGCAATTGTTGGGGCAGCAGGCGGATGCATCATCGGGTTTGAATCCACTTCTTCCAAAGGCGCCCCATTTTTTGGGTCGCGCTAAACATGTGATTCATATTTTTGCTAACGGCGGTCCCTCACACGTTGATACTTGGGATCACAAGCCAGCCTTGAAGCAGTATCAGGGTAAGGAAATGCCTGGTGGAGCCCCGTCGACGGAACGTCCAACCGGTGCGCTAATGCCGTCCCCCTATCGTTTTTCACGATATGGTCAATCTGGAATAGAAGTCAGTGAGTTGTTTTCCAGGACAGCACAACACGTTGACGACATGGTGGTTATCCGTTCGCTGCACGCGGATGTACCGAACCATGAACCGTCGTTGTTGTTGATGAATACCGGTGAATCACGACTGGTTCGCCCCAGTTTCGGTTCTTGGTTAACCTATGGATTGGGAACCGAAAATCAAAATCTTCCAGCTTTCGTTGCCATGTGCCCGGGTGGTTATCCAATTCAGGAGTCGCAAAATTGGCAAGCAGGTTTTTTGCCAGGTATCTTTCAAGGTACTTACGTTGATACCCAGCATGAATCGATTGAAAAATTAATCGAGTACGTCACCAATAAACGCGTGCCACTTGAATCGCAGCGCGAACAACTGAATCTCCTGCAGAATTTGAACCGCTTGCACCAAGAACAACGCGATGGTGATCCACAACTGGAAGCGAGAATTCAATCCTACGAGCTGGCCTATCGTATGCAGACCGAAGCTGCTGATGCGTTTGATGTTAATCGTGAACCAGAGCATATTCGCGAGATGTATGGAAGCGGTGTGCAAGCTCGGCAATTGCTCGTCGCGCGGCGTTTAGTCGAAAGAGGAGTTCGATTTGTTCAAGTATGGCACGGTGCCGGACAGCCATGGGATAACCATGATGACTTGGAGGTTAATCATCGCAATTTGGCCAAGCAATCAGATCAAGCCATTGCAGCCTTGCTAACCGACTTGAAGCAGCGTGGATTACTTTCAGAAACGCTGGTCATTTGGGGTGGCGAATTCGGTCGAACGCCAACGGTAGAGATGCCTAAGCAAGGGGCCAACGCGGGTAAAATCAATGGTCGAGATCACAACCATTATGGTTTTACGATGTGGCTAGCTGGTGGCGGCGTAAAGGGTGGAACCGTGTATGGCGCAACCGATGAGTTTGGTTTCAAGGCAGTGGATAAAAAAATGCATGTCCATGATCTACATGCAACATTGCTTCAGTTATTGGGGTTCGATCACAAAAAACTC
>JAUMAI010000716.1:0-9249 GCA_032116775.1 Pirellula sp.
GGATGATTTCATCGAGTACGGTAAACGCGAGGGGAGTCTAGCCTCGATTTTGCTGCGATATTACGGCCCCTACTTGCTGAGTATTTTTGAGCGATTGTGTGGTTTGCTGGCGATGATGGCCGCACTTTTTGTGGTGGCTTGGCTTTATCGAACCAACGAATTCACTGCCTTATTGGCGGCAGGAATCAGTAAAGGTAGAGTGATGCGACCACTGTTTATCGGTTCTATAGCAGTCGTACTTGGAGCGGCTGTGAGCCGCGAATTAGTGATTCCCAAATATCAAGACATACTTGATCGTAAGCCGCAAGATTTGAATCCACAGTTGCCTCGTCAATTGAAGCCAGCCTACGATCGACAGTCCGGCGTGTTAATTGGTGGGAGGCATTTACTCCCCAGTCGAAATGAGGTGGTTGAGATATCTCTTCGTTTACCTCAAAAGCTGTGGCGTGATGGAAGACAGATTTTAGCAGCTTCTGCAATTTACGAGAAAGCCACGGAAGAGCATCCAGCCGGATATCGCTTGCGAGGTATGCAGGCCCCACTCGATCTGCCAAATAATGATGACTTGATCTTGGACAAAAAGCCCGTCGTGATGACTGCCAAGAATCACACGTGGTTGCAGCCCGGTGAATGTTTCATGGTGACTGGTGTTGATTTTGAAAGTTTGCGAGGAGGAAATTCTTGGAAACAATATGGTTCTACCGCAGAATTGATCCAGAGACTCTATCGCCAAAATGTTCATTTCTCCGCCGATGTGAAGGTTAAAATTCATAGCCGATTTGTTCAGCCATTACTTGATCTCTCATTGGTGCTGCTGGGGTTACCTGTAGTTCTGGCGAGGCCCGATCGACACTTGTTTTGGGTGGCGGGCGCGTGTTTTGCCGTAGTGGCTCTTTTTATGGCAGTCACCATGGGGATTCGAGCTCTGGGAGAAACTGGCTACTTTCTTGATGCGACTTGGGCTGCCTGGTTACCAGCGATTATTTTCCTCCCAATCGCCTGGGCTAGAGCACGCCGTGCTATGAGGACTTAGTTCTCTAGACGTGTCATTTTTCGATGAATAAAGAACGCTCGTTAGATGACCAGTGTAAAGTTTACTGGCACCATCGCCTACTTGCTGTTTATAGAGCTTGCTGTGTTTATAGAGCTTGCTGTTTGGCTGTTTCTGTGAGCCACCACATAGCAGGTATTAAAAGGCTAGTGGATTGGGTGAACCTATGAGATTGTATTGCTGACGGTTCGCAATGTCCATTTGTAAGCGTCAGGGGAAGAGAGTCTCTCGCCTGAGGTTCCGTAGAGGATAGCCCGTCATGCCGGCATCAGCCAATACTTACAGAACGAGTGCTCAAGCTGCTTCATCTACCAATAAAAACAAGGTGCTGACAGATCAGCACCTTGTTGATTGATATTAAGTTTTCACAGCCGAGTTAGGCGGCTGCGGCCAATCACTCGAAGTTGTAGTCTTCGTTAGCTGGATCGAAATCACTATCGGTTAAGCCAACGTTTGGCTTCAGATTCAGGTAAGTATACTCTTCGATAACTTCTAGGTTTCCACCTTCTTCGGCAGGCCAATCGTAGGCAGCGTAACGAATTGGAAGTTGTAATTCGTCGTCGATGAAGATTTGAGCCTTATGGAAATCGTAGTGTGGCTTTTTCTCAGCGTGCTGCACTTCTAGAACGGTGCACATGCGGTCGCCAATCTTCGCATTCTTGCGGAACGAAACCTGGCAGGGGCCATTACCCTTGTCGCGTTCGCCACGTTCGATCAATTTCACAACTAGGTTTTCTACGCCAATGTCGGTAAGAGGATAACGTTGACCGGACATTGCCAAGCCGCTTGTTGGGCTTAGTGGGATAGCCGGCAGGAAGCGTCCTTTGAGGCCTCCTTCGTGGGCGAGCAAGTTGCCGTCCCGTTGGTTTTCTACATACAGCACTTCTCGGCCTTTGATCGAACTCGGCTTCAAGAAGGTTAGATAGACAGAGAACGGAGTGACGATCTGACCGTCAACGACCTTGCGATTACGAATTTTGCAGGCCATGTACTCGTATTCGCCCAAGGTATCACCAATGCGTTCGCGCTTGACGATTGTGGCAGTGTAGTCAGCAACTTCTACTTGGATACGTTGCAGGCTTTGTCTTGCTAATTCCAAAGCTGGGTCTAGAGGATGGACGTTTGGTGCGGTGGGCGAGTCGTTTTTGCTGATGCGGAACACAGGTTCCGAAAACCGCGATTCCTCTTGGGAATACCCAACGGACGAGAGCGAATACGACAAGCCAGCAACCACTGGCAAAATATACTTTAAGCTAAACCGCATCTTTGTATCCTTCCCTGGAGCGGGCTAAACATTCCCGACCTTGTGTTCCCCGACGATCGCCACTGAGAGTTGCCACAGAACTCTCTCTACGGCTAAGTATCAGCACTTCGGATATCCATTCCTAAGTTTTCCTACCCGGCTTACCACGCTCCGAATGACCCTCAAAATTTAACGCAAGTTGAGTTCGATCATTTTAAGCTGTTAGGGTTAGTTCACTGTTACTCGACAATTATCCGGACAATCCGGTTTGGTATCGCGTTTGTTCGAGTCGTTTTGCCTGCAGTCCCCGCGCGAATCGTGCCACTTTTCCGACTCAAGATCCGCAGCAGCTACTGGCAAGTGATTTGAATCTATCTCTCCCCGTTGGTGGGGTCTGTCGGGTTGCGCCGTGCGCAAAGACTGTCTCGATACCGCCCGATTTGGGTGCTATAGCATTTTCTGCAGAGCGAGGAAATGGCAGTTAGAGCAATCGGGAAATGAAGGTCGATTAAAACTCGACTTGAATTTCGCTCTACCTCCAGTAAGGGCATAAGCTCAGTGCATTAGCCGGTTCAATTCTGCCCTGAGGTTGTCCTTGTATCAGCCTGCGGAGTCAACTTCACGTTAGAGAAAAACTGACAACTATCCAATGGGTTTGAACGACTATCGCCAGTCCAAGCCTTCGGGAAGTCGATTCAGATTCCGACAGCCATCCGAGGTGACGACCACCAAGTCTTCGACTCGAATGCCACCAATTCCGAGTGCGTATAGGCCTGGTTCGATCGTTAAGCAATCTCCAATGATCAGTTGGGGGCCACCTTTGTCGAGTAATGGAGGTTCGTGAACTTCCAAGCCGAGGCCATGGCCGGTTCCGTGGGTCATACTGCAATATCCATTGGCTGCATCTTTAGGGGGTAAACCCATCGGATAGCCAGCGGCTGCCATAGCAGCGATGGTAGCTGCATGTACTTGTTCGCCTGTTACACCTGGACGAACAGCAGCAGTGGCGGCAGCTTTGGCGGATACTACAGCAGCATGCATTTTGAGCAATACCTCAGAAATCTCGCCATGCACGACCGTGCGTGTGCAATCACCGTTGTAAAGTGTTTTGCGATTTCTTGGGAAGATGTCGATAATGATTGGTTCTCCCGTGCGGAGAACGCCATGTCCATGGTCATGACAATCTGCCCCAATAGCTCCGCCGGCCACAATAGACTCAGGATTCGTGTAGCCTCGTTGCAGCAAATACTGGTCGATGCGCCAGCGAACAACTTCGCTCGTCAAGGCTGCGCCATCAACTTCCAGCGTGCCATCTTTTTTGGCTGTCGCATTAGCAACTAAGCGACAAGCCATCGCCATCGCCTCTTCCGTCATGGCTTGCGCTTCCGCCATCCAAGCGATTTCCTGTTCATCTTTGCAGCGCCGTTCGATGACTCCCCATTCAATATCGCATTGAATATCGATTCCCGCACGACGAACCATCTCCGCATAGATCAGCGGTAATGAGCGATCGCTCTTGACGGACGTAATTCCTTGACGGCGTAAGCATTCAGCGGCAGCTTGGGCTGTCGCCGTTTCGCGGTCTCCACTGAGGCCTGCGGCTGGGGCATAGTCGCGAGGGCAGGCAACCGTTTCAACACGGGCCGAACGTTTGGCTCGATCCATTTCGATATCGCGCAACAACAAAACGGAATGAACTTTTCCTGAGCTATCTCGCCATTGGATATAAGCGGTTGGATCGCCGACCAAAAAACGAATTTGTCGATAGAGGGTCATGTTGAGCGCAGGAATACCGGCAATTAAAACAGCTTCGGTCGGAGTTCCAGTCATCGAGAGCGATCCAGTTCGTATGGGGTGTTAGTCAGTTTTTAATGAATTATTCCACCACCATTTAACAATATCCACTTGAGGAGTTGGAGATGGGGTGGCCAAAAAATCTGCGAGACAAAATGTCTTCTCTGGCTGTTAGGCCATCTTTTTTCAGAGTGGAAATGTGACTGCGACGGCAAAAACTGTGAAGTCTTTGTAGAAATTTCCAACGCTGATGCCGGGAAGGTTCATTCGGTAGTTGACAGATACGTGGCCTGAATTCATTTGAGCCGACTTAGAGTTTCTGATGTAACTCACGACAAGGGAGTGGCTAAATGATTCGCCAGTCACTCAAGCTGATAGAAATGATTGGGTAAAAATCGAGCTTGAATCGAATCGTTTTGGCAACAGTTGGGTTCGTTATTGATTTCCAACTTGAATACTGATGCCGCCGAATGGCACAACTCCATAGATGCCTTCGGTAAATACTTGACGCACAAAATCATTGGTTAATCGGGTTGGAGTTTTGGGTACGATAATTAAGTCACTATCTCGAATCCAAATCTCATCTGCAGGTGTAGGGTCCTTGCCAAGGTGCGCACCGCGCAAGTCGACTTTGGTCGCAACTAGGCGCCAATCATCAGCCCGGCGGAATATCACGATTTGACGGTTGTTTCCCCCTAGTTGTATACCTTTCGCCATCGCTAATGCTTGGGTCACCGTTGTTGGTCCATCCAAAGCGAAAACACCTGGCTCGCGAACTTCTCCATAGATGAAGACGCGTCTCGGCGCTTGTCGAATCAAGCGAGGTTCCACCACCATTCCTGAAACGATTGCCTCATAACGAAGATTGATTTCCGTCTTCATTTCTGCTCGAGTCATGCCTTGAACCATGACTGAACCGATAAGCGGCAGATCAATTTTGCCATCTGGCATCACGGTTGCGTTAACAGCTTGGCCAGAGTTAAATCCCCCCAAGTTTGTCACCGCGTTTCGCAAATCTTCCAGCTTGGTATTAAATTTTACGGGTATGACATCGATCGTAGCCAAGTCATCGCTTTTTAGATATCGGTGGTAAGCTTTAGCTAGTTGGGCTCGTAACTGCTGTACTGTCAGGCCAGCAGCTGGAACGGGACCGATCAGATGTAACACCAATGTACCGTCTGGAAGTATTTCAACACCGCGACTAAGGTCCCCTTGAACCAAGTTCGCATCCACTGTTGAGCTGATTCGAACCTGATCGCCAACTTGCAGTCGATATTCTCCCAGTTTCTGTTCTCTGTTTAGGACGTAAACCAATTGCAACTCATCGCCAGTGCGTATGCGGTAATCTACCATCGCTGGCAAACGAATAGGACCTACAAATTCTCCATGTAGCAGAGGCTGGAAATCGAGTGGGCGCATCGTCGACCAAGGAGCTGATTGACCGCAATGATCCCGGCAATCAATTCCGCGAATACAATTTGGGCAGCCACCGTAGTATGGTTCAGGTTGAGAGAAGTTGTAGTGTGCTGAATTAGATTGTGTCGGCTGATAAGTGGGCTGGAGAGATCCGGGGGCTGCATTTGCGGAAATGTTGATGTCGGATTGGGCAGCGACCGGAACTGTTGAAATAAATACGATAAGAGTTGTTGTTGCGAAAAATATCGTCCGTGGATTTCCGCACAACTTCGTTGATTTGAGTCGGGAGATTAAGTTCACTTTAGGCACGCCCCTGTCAAGTCGTGTAGTTCGGTACTTAACGCCACAAACTAGGTATCCAGCCACCATTTCCGTTTGATGCAGTGGCAGGAGAAGGAGTCGTTTGCGAGTTCAATCTGGTCCCAATCGCACCTGGAGCAGAGTTACCTGAAGCCGTAGTTACGCTTGCGGTATTCATCGTAGCTGCTGTCGTTGTAACGTCAGGAGGACTGATTTTTACAAATTGCTGTGGATCGATCTCTGTGAAAGGAATCTCAGGGGATGAAGACTGATTATTCTGGATGGCAGTTAAATTGGCCAAGCTAAACTGCAGGCCATGCGTATCGTTCAGTCGACGACAAGCTTCAGCTAAGTTTTGGTAACCGGCCGTTGTTGGTAACCCTTTAACGCTATGCAGTAAAATCTCTCTAGCCGCTTGCGGACGGTCCAGTTTCAATAGCACATGACCAAGTTGAGTTGCTGCCAGGTACTGATTGGGATTCGTCTCAAGCGCTGCCTGATATACGATTTCAGCATGCTGATGAATTAAGGCGGATCGTGAACTATCATCCCAAGCTTGTTTTTCGAGCGCTTTCCCTAAAGCATACAAGAGATCAGATCCCCAGGGATGATAATCGCAGGCTCGCACGAGTTGTTCACGAGCATAGCTGCGGTAGTGCTGGGCAGCAATCAACGGATTGAGTGTCTTAACTGCTTCACTTGTCGTTAATTGACTTCGAACAATTGGAGTTTCGTGTGCCCAGCACAAGTTGGAAATGATATCGGTCTTCGAGGATTGGATTTCGGAATATCGATAGAAGTCTTCTTCTTCACGCATTGCCACCAAGGCGAGTCGTAAGGATTCGACGTGTTTGCCTTGAGGGGCGTGGAGATCAAGGATTTGGCATAGCTCTTCAAGTCCCTTCCAGCAAGTTTGGCGGGCCGAGTAAACCGCACCTCGCCGCAGCATGTTGTCACAAGCTTCCAGTTTTTCGCGAATGCTTTTCTCAACAGCCTGCCAGCCTGGAGGTGGTTCTAAGGATTGTATCCTGGCAGCGGTAGAAAAATTTGCTGGGTGAACTGCCGTTGCAGTTCCCGGAGAGATTGCTTGTTCGTTCGATGAAATCGACTCGGCGTGCTGTCCGGTGGCCATACGAGGCAACACTGGGCCACCGGTCGCCTCTTTGTGGCTAGCGCCTGGTCGCTGTGAACCTGTAGCGGTTGTAGCGGATACTGAGTCTTTAGCGATCGCTTCATTTCTGAGGTGCGGTTGACGGATCTGCTGGCCTTGCGGAGCCGGTTCCTGAGCCTGTAATGAAACGGCCAAAGTAAGGACGGCGAGGCTAACGACGGCACTTCTCCGGGATCGTTTTACAGATCCGATTGCAGGCACGGAGAATAGAATTGTTTCAGCCATCGCACTTTCAACCACTGTAGACAAATTTGGCCAGCATGCGGGAGGTCGCACACGAGCGCATTACCGGCTGTCTGACGTTCCGGTTACAATGGAGAAATCGGAAAGCCGGTACTAGCAGTTTGATCGAATATGTCTACAGCGCCGCTTGTTATGACTGTGCGGGCGATAGGAACGTCAGGAACGGATCGTTAGGAAAAACCGGAATAGCTTACCTGATAGGAATGACAGTCATAAAAAGTAAAGCGTCGACCGTAAGCAGCGGTTTGATTGGACAAGTCTGGCGATGAGTTAAAAGGTAGGGCTTTTGCTGGTGGTAGGACTGCGAGCTTAGGACGTTACCGACTGGGTAAGAAGTTTCGGTCTTGGAACGCCATAGGGCTAACGTCGCTTGCGTTTACCCCTCTTGAGTAACTCGATATGCCCCGTCAGTGAGGTGAGCTTTGGATCGAAAGTTGCTCTGTTGGACCGGCGTATCAATGGCGTTAAGACAACGCGACGTTACTAGGGAGCTCGCTTCCGAAGTTTGCGTTGCAATGAGCGACGATGGATGCCGAGCCGGCGAGCGGCTTCTGAGATGTTGCCACTGCAGTCTGCCAAGACGCGATGAATATGCTCCCATTCGGCCTGGGCTAAAGTTGGAACTGGGATTTCTTCGTCTACCACAGGAATATCAACTTCGCTGTCGCCGCGTGCGAAAGCCGAGAGGATGTCGTCTGCATCCGCTGGCTTGGGAAGGAAATTGGTTGCACCTAGTCGAACGGCATCAATGGCAGTCGAGATGCTTCCAAACCCGGAAAGGATTAAAACTCGAGTGTCCGGATTGATCTTCTTTAATTGCGGAACGAGTGCCAAGCCAGGTTTTCCAGGCATCCTCAAATCGACGACAGCCAAGTCCGTTGGGTTGTCTCGGAACACAGTCAAAGCCTCGTCGTAGTTGCTGGCTACAGATACTCGAAATCCGCGTTCAAGGAAGGCTTGGGCCAATCGATCTCTCAACACTACACTGTCATCAACTAGCAAAATACTTTTTGCCAACTGGTTAGGCTGTGTATCAGTCATGGGAGAACCAACGGTAGAGAGCATAGATTTGGAAAATGGCTTTGAGGGTAAAGGGGTTAATGTTTTGGGTCTGAACGAGTGGTGCCTACTTAGTTGCTGATTGGTATCCAGCCAAAGGTCCTAAGGTAACGAACTTTCTTGCATCATCTTGGGACGCATGGTCAGCCGTTGGATTACCCTGAGCGTCAGGTGAAGCTGCTGGAGTCCATTCCTATATTGTACGAAAAGAAGTCCGCAGGTGCTAAGTTACGCTGTGCTAAAAATTCGCTTTCAGTGCGATTCAAGTCGAAAACCTGTGGGATAACCCGTGTTCATTTACTCGGAAGCACCACATCCGCTAATGTCCCTTCTCCTGGGCGACTTTCAAAACGGAGTGTACCTCCCAGTCCACGGAAAACATTGTGGCTCAAATAAACACCCAGCCCCATACCCTTGCCCGGTTCTTTGGTAGTGAAAAAAGGCTCTCCTAATCTTTGGAGGGTGCTGTCCGACATGCCGCTGCCTTTATCGAAGACACGAATATTCCAGTCCCCGTTCGCCGTCGATTGGATGACGAGTTCGACGCTTTGCTCAGGGCCACTAGCATCGATTGCATTCTGCACCAGATTTCTCAATGCCTGAGCGACGGCTTGTAGGGGAAGCCTTAATGGAAATTGCGGAATAGCACTGGTATCTAGTCGGATCCGCTGCCGATCACGAACGCCGACTAGTACTTCTTCAATCAGCTGCGAAGCCGTTATATCTGCGATATGTTCTGCTGCTGCTTCACCAGCGCCTGCTCTCATACGATCCAAAATAGTTCGGCAATGTTTTAGTTCGTCTTGAATCAGCAGCAAGTCGGTACGAAAAGAGTCGGATACTTTCTGAGTTGCCACAGTGCGTGACATTTCTTTCGCTACTACCGCGATGGTCGATAATGGTGTTGCAAGTTCATGCGCGGCTCCTGCAGCTAATGTTGCCAGAGCTTCAAGCCGTTGCACTTTTGCTTCC
>JAUMAI010000717.1:0-5355 GCA_032116775.1 Pirellula sp.
GACCAGGGCCTGAGATTCCCAGTCGTCAAAGACTACGACTTGTCGACCGTCCGTACACTCGGCGTAACTCGCGTTCCAGAATGTGTCGTACTAGACTCCCAATACCGCATTCAATATCGAGGTAGGCTCGACGGTCAATTTCGAATTGGAGGCACATTACCTAAGCCGAATCGCGAGGACCTAAAAATTGCAATCGACGAAATACTCGCTGGCAAAGAAGTAGAACTACCAGAAACAAGCGTTGATGGCTGCGAGATCACCGACAACAGCGCCGCAACTGCAAAACAACTACCGGAGCTCACATATCATCACGACATTGCTCCTATACTCGCAAAACGCTGCATCCATTGCCACACTCCCGGCACAGCAGCTCCCTTCTCTTTAACCCGTTATGACGATGTTCTATCGAATGCCGACATGATTCGCGAAGTCGTTCGTGACGAGACAATGCCTCCTTGGTATGCCCATCGCGATCATGGTCAATTTCAAAACGATGCATCCCTACCGGAAGTTGATAAAAAAACACTTTTAACTTGGCTTGACTCAAGTCGAGTTGAGGGCACACCCCTTTCTACCTCGGTCGAAAGTCCGAGATCAACACTCAATTGGCGCATAGGAGAGCCCGACATAGTTATCACGATGCTGGAACAACATACTCTTCCAGCCACAGGCTTCGTCCCCTACAAGTATGCAGTCCTTCCACATCTATTCCTCCAAGAAACATGGGTAGAGGCTGTCGAAATACGCCCAGAAAATCCCGCCGTTGTGCACCACTGTAACATGGCTTACGTAACACCCAATGGGGCTGGAGATGAGACCTTCATCACCGGATACGTACCAGGTGGCCAACCTATGGACTTGGGACGTTTTGAAGGTGGCTTTGCCTATCGGATACCAGCTGGCTCTGGGCTAGGATTACAAATTCATTACACAACGATAGGTACTGAGCAGAAATCTCGCATCCAAGTAGGCTTGCGTTTTCCGAAAGAAAAGGTGCAGAAGCAACTTCATCATTTCGTACTTGATCCACGCGGTTGGAAGATACCACCTTTTGATCCAGCATTTAAAATTCGTTCCCAACACACGCTCGAGCATGACGCGGATCTATTAGGACTCTTCACCCACATGCATGTACGCGGCCGAGATATGACTTTTTTCGCTCGAAACGCAGAGCGAAGCGAATGCTTGCTCCAGATCCCTAACTACAACTTCGAGTGGCAATTAGGCTATGAACTAAAGCCAGGAACAAAGTTGCTAAGTAAAGGCACTGTTATCGAGGCAATCGCCCATTTCGATAATTCAACCTTCAATCCCTACAACCCCGACCCCAGCATCACGGTAGAATATGGCCCACAAACTGTAGATGAGATGTTCAATGGATTCGTGTTCTATGTCGATCAACATGAAGCGTTAGAATTGAGTGTTAATCCTAAATCTGGCGTAGCCAAAAAGAAATAAATCCTTTTCGAAAGAAGGCGATCGAAGCTCATATTTTCGTAGGGATTAAAATTTTTGTCACCTTCACTTTCGACTTTAAGTAAACGACTTACTAACAGCTTGTCATACATAACTGTTCACACTTGCAGTACTATCAATTCTTCCAATAGACCTGCTGTTTTCAATTAACCAGCTCCAGGTTTTTCTATGTTGCGTTACCGATTCTGATCGCTTACTGATTCAACGTTTTCTCTCGGATTGTTGTAGGCCAAAGAGCCACAGCATTCTTACCAAAAAGGCATACGATTGCCTTCTCTGAACTGGAGAGGGGCTAACTCTTGGCCTTGCTTTTTCCTCAGCTTCGCAAGGCGAACTGTGCGTAGTGGGCCAAATGCGTGCCCTACTGTGTGCGTTTTGTTGCGAGTTTTGTTTTCCTGCTTGCATCAGTTGGCAAGGTCCAATGGCTGCATCACGCCGGAACCACAACTGGGGGGCACCATTTATGGAGAGAATCGACACAAGAAGCCGACATTTTGGGCCAATTATTGCGAATATTCGCTACAGGACATCTTTTTAGGCACACCTCTTGCGTTTTATCGCACCTCGATTGGATCACTCACAAAACAAAAATGGATGTAACTTCTCGATTCCCACTTGGAGCTCCTTAGATGTCCAGCTGTTCGACGAATGGTTTCCTCTCGTTCTTTGGGCCGCGCCGAAGAAAACTAGTAACTGACAAAATGTCAAAACGTAAACGTGCCCAGGTTCTTTCAAACCTGCGTCACGAGGCATTGGAACCAAGACTGCTGATGACAACAGCACCAGCGGGAGATCAATTTGCCGTAGCTGAGGTGATGGGTTTTGAGAGTACACCAGCTGCAATAGCAGTTAAAACTTCCGGCGATTATGTCGTTTCGTGGGAAAGCTTCGAGGAAGATAGTAGCGGCTTTGGAGTTTTTGCCCAGCGATACAATGCCGATGGCACAGCAGCAGCTGCGAAGTTTCAAGTAAATACAACATCTGTTGGTGAACAATCTGCTCCATCGATTGCTGCCGATGCAACTGGAAATGTTCTCATGGTTTGGCAAAGCCAAGGCCAGGATGATGCGGATGGAAGTTTCGGAGTATTTGGTCAATGGTATGATAGCGACGGAAATACCATTGGCAGTGAATTCCAAATAAATTCGACTACTGAAGGGGATCAAAAGGCTCCTTCAGTTGCGATCGATGGTAGCGGTCGGGCGATTGTGGCTTGGCAGAGTGACGGCCAAGATGGCGACGAGCAAGGTATTTATTACACCGTGCTGGATACCGCAGGTGATACAACCGGGGACGAAATCCTGGTTAATGATGCTACCTTGGGCGATCAAAAGAAGCCGTCTGTGGCTGCAGCAAATAATGGAAAATATGTTATCGCTTGGGAAGCAATTGATCCGGCCGGTGGAGCGGACGCAAGTTTCGATATCTTCGCAAAACTCTATGGTAGCTCTGATGAAACACTCGCGGGAGAGTTTCGCGTTAATACTGACACCTTACGCGATCAAGTGGGTGCGCAAGTTGCCATGGATGCAGACGGTGATTTTGCGGTAGTTTGGGTGGCGGGTGGTATTCCGGGTAGCGGATCAGATATCTTTGGTCAACGTTTCAACAGTTCTGGCGTCGCACAAGGCCTACAATTTCGGGCGAACAATACTACGCTAGCTTCACAGGTTTACGGTGGAGTTGCCATGGACAGCCAAGGTAACTTTATGGTGACTTGGCAAAGCGTTATTCAAGATGGATTTGCTGAAGGAGTCTTCGGGCGAGAATACGCTGCCAATGGCACCACTTTAGTCGATGAGTTTCTTATCAACACAACCACTGAGGGTCCTCAAAGCGTTCCATCTATTGCCATGAATAGCAATGGTAAAGCAGTTGTTGTTTGGCATGGAAAGAATGAAGATCATAAATCGGCATTATTTGCGCAAAGATATCTTCTCCCCAATTCGACCCTAGCGGCTTTAAAAGTAGGTGGAGAACTGGAGCTAGCTGCATTTTCTGAGCTCGAGGGGAATGGACCATCTGCATCGATGGATTTAATGGGTAGTTCGGTAGTTGTGTGGGAAAGTTATGGACAAGATGGTGATGGACTCGGGGTTTATGCTCAAAAACTTGATAGTTATGGCGACCCGGTTGGGCCTGCATTTCTAGTCAATGCTGGTTCTACCGCCAGCAATCAAAGTTCGCCCTCTGTCGCGAAATCGTCTAATGGTAGTTTCGTAATCGCTTGGCAAAGCCAAAACGAAGATGGAGATGGTTACGGTATTTACGCGCAGATGTACGATGCACTTGGTGCGACTGTCGGAGGACCATTTCTAGTTAATACGACGGTTGCAGGAAACCAGACCAGCCCAGTCGTTGCCATGGGACAAGATGGCAGATTCGTAATCGCCTGGGTTGGTGACTCCGGTGATGGAACGACTGATATTTATGCAAAGCGTTTTGACAATTTAGGAAATACTGTCAGCACCGAATTCCGTGTCAACAATTTCACGGATACTAACCAGGATATGCCAACGATATCCATGAACGAAAGCGGACAATTCGCTATCGCTTGGGTTAGTAGCCATCAAGCGGTCACTATCCCGGAAGATGATCCGGAGAAAAGTATTTTCGTTCAGTGGTATGATGCCAATGGAAATTCCAGCGGCGATGAAGTTTTAGTACATAACTATGTCAAGGATGCTCAAGAATCACCGTCGATCGGATTGGATGCTGCGGGCAATTTTGCGATTGCGTGGCAAAGTATTAATCAAGATGGTAGCACCTGGGGAGTGTACGCCCGACAATTCCGCGCTAACAAGATAGCCGTACAACCATCTGAGTTCTTGGTCAATGAGACGACCGAACAATTACAGAGACTTGTCGGAGTCGGCGTACGTGCAGACGGTAGCTTTGTGGTAGCCTGGGAACATTTGGCTCAGGGTACAGCCGATGGCAGTAGCACCGAAATCTATCGACGCGAGTATTTCGCTGATGGGACGCCGGATGGACATGAAAACCTTGTCAATACGTGGACCGGAGGCCCGCAAACACTGCCCGTAGTTGCCCGAGCAGCCACGGGAAACTACGGTATCTTTTGGATGGGTCAGGGTTACAGTCACATCGATGGCGTACATGGCCGGCTCTACGATGTTAACAAGTCCAATGACCCCGGTACCCCAAGTCGCTTACCCATCGGCGACCAATTCCTAGTAGGAGCAACACTGGGCTTTGAGACCAGTGCACCAGCTACAGCATTGAACACCGACGGAACCTTTACGGTTGTTTTTGAGTCCTTTGAAGAAGACGGTAGTGGATTCGGTATATTTGCAGAACGCTTCGACGCGGACGGCGTTAGGATTCCTAACTCACGCGTTCAGGTAAATACGACAACGCTCGACGACCAATCCTCACCGTCGATTGCCACTGATGGTGCTGGCAACATTCTCATTGTCTGGCAAAGCAAAGATGCAGATGGCTATGGTGTGTTTGGGCAATGGTTCAAGCCTGATGGAACCACCAATGGCTCGGAATTCCAGGTGAATTCTACTGAAACTGGCGATCAGCTGAAACCTGATGTGGGAATGGATACCACTGGTCGCGCTGTAGTTGTGTGGCAAAGTAACGCCCAAGATGGAGATGGATATGGGGTGTATTTCATTCGTTACGATTCCATTGGCGAAGTGATAGGTACCGAAGCACGTGCGACCAACTCTACTGCGGGTGATCAACAAGCCCCGAGTGTAGCGGTGGTCCCATCAAGTGGAGAGTTCATCATCGCATGGCAAGGCCCAGGGCCTCTGGTCGAAGGCGAGGCAAGTATCGAGGTATTTGCACGACGGTTTTCTAATACGGGTGATGCACTTGACGATGAATATCAAGTGAATGACAACTCCG
>JAUMAI010000718.1:0-4470 GCA_032116775.1 Pirellula sp.
CGAATCGGAAACACTGGCCACTTGGAATGCAAAAGTACAAAAACAAGAATCAATACAGCAGTTACACGGCTTTATCTTATTCCCACGATCCTCTGTAGAACTTGCCACAGCAGAGCAAACCAGACGTAGCAGCAATGTTCTTGTGATGGGTATTGAGGAGGGTTTCTGGAGCCTTAGTTCCACCAAACCTAAAGTCCATCCCCAAGCAGGTGAAGTTGTTATCAATGAAGAACTGGCGAAAGAACTTCAAATCAGTGTTGGGGATGAATTAACTGTTCGTCTTCCGAGTGAACAGGCGGTACCTGCTGACAGTCCTCTCGGACGCAGAGAAGGACAAACTGTGGGCCTGCCACGAATCAAGGTCATTGAGATCATACCGTCAAAGGGCTTAGCCCGATTCGACGTGCGCAACAATCAACAGATTCCGCGAAATCTATTTCTCAATCAGCAATTCCTCCAGGAGAAACTGGATCGTATTGATCAGGTCAATGCAGTTGCCGTTTCGCTTTCACGCCAGGAATCCACAGCTAGCGTGGCGGCAGATTCTCTTGTTTTAAAGAACGTTATCTCAGAACTTGAGCCATCGTTAGCTGACCTTCGTTTAAAACTAACTGAGATCAAACAAGTATCCCCCACTGGCACTCCAGTATTCGATTATTACAGCCTTTCGAGTGATGAAATGATTATCGATCCAGCAGTACAGGCTGCTGTGATGGGTTCTTTGCCGCGTGGGACGGCACAACCCGTATTCACCTATTTGGCCAATTCAATTTCGAAAATTTCCACCAGCAATGCGGAAGGCGAGCCCGTTGAAATACCATATTCGACAATCACGGGTATCAACCCTTCGCAGGAATTTCCGTTGACAGAAGCTGCTGGATTGGGGAATGCTACGATCCTCAAAGATGGTCAAGCCATTATCAATTCTTGGCTTGCGGAGAAGCTTACCGCAAAAGTTGGCGATCGCCTGCGTATCTTCTACTATTTACCGGAAACGGTGCATGGCAAGGAAGTCGAGCAATCATTCGATATCGATCTGGTAGGCATCGCCCCCTTAACGGAGCCTTCCTCACCCTATCGACGCAATCGTGAAGCGAGTTTCGATCAACCACCCACGATTTTTAACGATCCAAATCTCACTCCAGAGGTTCCAGGTATCACAGACCAAGATTCCATCAACGATTGGGATACCCCCTTCACTCTAACTCGCAAAATATCGGCGGACGATGATGATTACTGGAACAAGTACCGCCTGACTCCGAAACTCTTTATGCCTTACAATGAGTCGGTTCAGCGTTTCGGTAGTCGTTTTGGCCAGGCCACCTCGATTCGCATATCTCGATCAGCCAGTAGTGATATCGAAGTCTTGCGCAAGACGTTAGTAGACGCCATACGTCCCAGACTAAGTGAGCTTGGTTTCGAGTTGCGTCCCATCAAGGCTGAAGCCCTTCAAGCCTCCAGCGGTACGACCCCATTTGATGGCCTATTTCTCGGTCTGAGCATGCTGGTGATTGGTTCAGCCTTGATGCTCATCGCCTTACTATTTCGTCTGAACTTAGAACGCCGTGCTGAACAGTGGGGTATCTATCTTGCCCTCGGCTGGCCATGGAAACGCCTTCGTTGGTTGTTGCTTAGCGAGGGATTAGTACTGTCGATTATCGGTTCCATTGCTGGTCTGCCACTGGGCATTTTTTATGCACGACTGATGTTAGCTGGCTTGAGCGGATGGTGGCTCGGCGCCGTTACGGTTCCATTTTTGGAATTCTTTATGACCTCACGCAGCCTACTAATTGGCGCAATTTCTGGAACTTGTATTGCGGTAGCAGCTATTTACGTGGCTTTGCGGGCCCTGAGACGTCAGCCCGCAACCGCGTTACTCCAAGGAAAGACAGAGCAAATAGGCTTACGTCAATCCCAACATGGTCGTTGGTTGGCATGGACTTCCATCGCGGGCTGGATCTTAGGAGCTGCTATAGCATTGGCAGGCATAACACAAAGTGGGCAAGCTCAAGCTGGCATGTTTGTTGGCGGCGGGATGATATTACTCATCGCAGCGATGGGATTGATACACTCACGCTTGCTGCGATGGCAACAGGGCCAAATCAAGCGTACGACTCAAGGGGATTACAGCCTTATGTCTCTCGCTGCTCGAAACATCGGCCGTAATCCACTCCGGAGCACATTAACCTTAGGCCTGCTGGCGGTTACCAGTTTCCTTATTCTGGCCCTGAGCGCTTTCCAAATTCGCCCGAGCCAGGAAGCCGTGGGAGGTTTTCGTTTAATTGGCGAAAGCTCCTCACCTATTTTTCAGAATATCGGTGATCGCGATGTGCGCCGCGAATATCTCGGCGAAGCTGTTTCCAAAGAAGACAGCCAATGGACGATCTTTGCGTTCAAGATGCGACCAGGTGATGAAGCGAGTTGCAATAACCTTTATCAGTCCACGGAACCCAAAATCGTGGCGGCCTCCTCGATCTTTGCCGATTGGGAACAGTCCTCCAGCAATGACTCCCACTTCCCTTGGGCCAGCAAACAAAACAGCGAACAGACACCTTGGCAGCTCCTGCAATCAAACGCACTTGGAACTGCTGAATCTCCACTCCCGGTCATACTGGACCTCAACACGGCAATGTGGAGCTTGCATCTTAAAGGCTCGATTGGCGAAGTTTTCTCATACGAGTTTGGTGAGAAGCAAATATATTTCAAAACGGTTGGCCTACTTAACAATAGTCTGTTGCAAGGAATGCTCATTATCGGTGAAACCAACTTTCAAACATCCTTTCCAGACATAAGTGGTTACCAATTCTTCTTAGCAAGAGATTCCCTACCGTTTGACTCTACACCTCCAGCCAGTGCAGATAAGTTAGTTGAGTTCCTAGAAAAAGGCTGGGGTGACGAAGGTCTGGACCTGGTAAGCGCAACCAACACACTGAATCAGCTATTGGCTGTGCAAAATACGTACCTGAAAGCTTTTCAATCCTTGGGCGCATTGGGTTTACTGTTGGGCACCATAGGATTGGCGATTGTTCAAATTCGGAGCGTGTTAGAACGGCGAAGCGAACTGGCCACGCTACGCGCTATCGGCTTCACTCCGGGGCGAATCCGCCAACTTATTCTTTTGGAAAACTGCTTGTTGTTGGCCGGCGGTGTACTTGTCGGGGGGATCACAGCCATTCTCTGTGTCGCAGCACCTTTAGCACAAAACTCGCAATTTACTGAGGTTTTGCAGCCATTAAGCTGGCTGGTGGCAGTCTTAGGCGTTGGGCTAATCGCAGGCTCAATGGCTGTCAGAATAGCAGGAAGCCAGCCTTTGCTATCTGCGTTGCGTCAACGTTAGAATAGAAGTGATTTCCGTAGCATGACTCGTCATCCTCTTATACTATTAAAGCCGAATTTCTACCAACTCCGGAACTGTGGAGCCTTTATGAATTGCGAATCCTCTCAGTCGTGCAACCCGAAAGTTGCGCGATGCTCATTGATGCTGACCTTTCTCATTTCTTTCGTACTGACGATCCCGCATTCATTCGCGCAAGAAGCAGGTGAGATCCAAAAGTGGACTGACATCACCGGCGCTAGAACCATTGAGGCCAAGTTTCTGCGCATCGAGGGAGACAGCGTCGTACTCGAACGTGCCAGTGGACAAGAAATCAAGGTTCAGATGAGCAAGTTGAATCTGACGAGTCAAGCCTTGGCGAAACGCTTAGCCAATCCTAAAGCATTTGAAAAAAAACCTTCGACGGCCAAGGAGATGAAGCCATCCGACGGGTCGAATAAAAATGGAGATGGATCTGCAGCTAACACATCCAAGACGGAGTTAATTCCCCGCAACAAGTCGGCGGCTGATACCCTAGCCTTCGTTCGTGCTGAAGTGGAGAAGGGTAACTGCGCTGTGCTGGCTGACACCATCGGAGACGAAGAACTCGGCAAGCTTAGCAAAACACTAAAAGTTCTTTCGACGAAAATGAATAAGTCGACTTTTGATTCTGTAAAGTCGTTATTTAAGAGATCCGCGAAGGTGCTAACCGAAAAGAAAGACTTTGTAATGAACTATCCGAGGATACCTTCGGAAGTTAAGCCGCGACTTTCAGCTCATTACGATACTGCTGCAGGCGCCATTAACGAAGTGAGTCAATCACCGGTCTCGGACTATCAGACATGGACTGATGGTGACGCCACTGCGGTCATGGGTTTAATTGCCAAAATGATTGATGTCTACCAAACTCAAGTATATGAAACCGAGTTGAAACTTAAATCGGAGAATGCCGATAGTCTGAAACCTGCCTTGCCAATGTTTGGATTCCTCACAACCAAACAAGACATCATTTCTGGGCAGATCAAAGTTTTATCGGAAAATGAAGACCAAGCCGAAATTGAGTATGTATCCTCTGATGGCAATAAAGGAACCGCGAAACTGACCCGCATTAACGGTAGATGGCAAAATGCTACGCCCGCCGTTCTGCCGCAGGGTAT
>JAUMAI010000719.1:0-7208 GCA_032116775.1 Pirellula sp.
GCAATCGATCACCTTGGGATAAACACTCGTTTGAACCGCTTCCAATATATCGCGCCCAGCCAAATCGATAGCGGTGGCTTCACGAAACGATAGGCGAATGATTTTTGATTTGCGAGCGGCGATCAACGCGCGAATAACCTGCATCACGTTTCCACCGGCGAGGTAATGAGCTTCTAGGGACTTTACCGGCACTTCCTGATCGGTTAGGCCGGCTTGTACCGCCATGATCTTCGCTCGAACAATCGTGCGTTGATCTACTTTCCTGAACCACATTCCTGCCAAGTCCAGAATGCCGACATTTGCGCCGGTCATAACGCATTGGATCCAGAGCCAGAAAAACTTAGCAACGAATGCCAGAAGAGCCAGTATGCCCAGCAAAATAATGCCGGCGATACCCAGCACTAGTAGAGATGGCAAAGCGGCTTGGGCGAGGATAAAACTGATCGCCATTTTCGATCTCCTTCACAATAACGTTATGCGTTTGCGAACATTTGTGGCGACTGAAATCGCGACTCGATGCATCCTTGCTTACGGCGAACTCCACTTTAAAGTCTGCTTCATGCGACCGATCTGTGACGATTCGGAGTTTGGCTCAAATCGCACTCGGCTCAAGGAAGCATTCCCAGGTTGTTCATTCGCTACCGTTACTAGTATAGCACTTTGCAATCGGTTTTCCGGACTCAAAGCACGTTCTGGGGACAATCCTCTGAGTCCACTGCTGACGCACATAATGATAACTTATTCCTCTGTCCATGAGTATCAGATGGTAGGGAGAAGTGGTAACTGAACCTCGAAACCGCTTCATTTTATCTTGGTCCTTCAGCCTGAGTCGGCCTAACGCGGCGGTGATTGATCTATCGTCCCCAAATCGATCCCCTCTAATGTCTGGTCTAAAGTTTGATCCAGTAGTTTTTCATCCTCCAAGCTCCAATCAGAAAAAAGTGGTTTGTCGGGCTGAAGGGGCTGAATTGCTGCAGTTGTATCAGCTGGCGAAGTCAGGGGCGCATCTAAAAGTGTTGGGGAAGAAGTTGGTGATGGTCGAGAGAGTTCCAGTGGGGTGTTTCCAGGATTCTGTTCGCCAAAGTTCTGTTCCGTAGTGCAAGGCACAATCACAAGGTGTCCCAAGTGTGTTCCCACAACTTGAATAATACTGCCGCGTTCGATGAAGCCTGTTTTGCAATTTGCATCAAACCTTTTTCCGCGAACAATTATGGTGCCACTAGGTGTAAAGCGGGTTTCGGTGATGCCCGTTTCCCCAATCAGTGACTTCAATTCTCGCAGTTCTTCGGTATCGGGTAGAAACTCTTCCGGGGATTCCGGACGAGAGCGGATCATTAGCTTTCCAATGATTGTTTTAGGCCAGATCTTCACAGCCAAGAAAAGGAGCCAAGGTGTCGTAGCAAAGAGAATCGTGAGGGTACCAAGGCCAAGGTAATAATTGTGTTGGAATGCGATGACAACCGCCGTAGTCGCTGCCAACAGCGATAGGATCAGTAGGGCTCCTCCGCTAGGGACAAGCAAGTCGAGGAAAAGCAAAAAAAATGCTGCCAAGACGAGCAAAACGACCCAGAGTGGAGCAGCCATAATCAAGCCTTGTTTCAAAAACCGAAATTAGAGGCAACGGTTTTAATTGGTCCTTTGCAACTCATGTCTTCGTTTCTGCCACAGTCACATTGTTACCAAGAACGGCAATAACTTTTATGGGTGTATTAGAAGCGATTAATTCACCATCACTGATGACGCTTATTAGTTCATTGCCGAAACGCGCTTTGCCAGATGGGCTGAGACGTGTGACAGTGATTCCTCTTTGGTGCAAAAGATAACTCCAGTCAACCATTGCTTCCTTACGTTCTAATTCATTGAGATCATCAATGCCACCGGGTTTTAGAGCGATTTGTCTTCGGACTAGGAAGCGTTCAATTTCATTGCGGAAGAGGAATGCGCTGAACAAGACACCGGCAGTAAGTACGGCCAGCCCCAGTATGTTCCAAGCAAAGCGATCGAGTTGGTAAGTGTTTGTAGGCAGGACAAATGATTGGCTAGCCAGGACGACGGAGCACCCGATCATAGCCATACCGCCGATCCCGAAGATACCGAAACCAGGAAGAATGGTGAATTCGGTTACCAAACAGATTACGCCACCGATAAAGAGAAAGATTTCAAGCCAAGCTAAGGTGCCATTAAACATTTGCAGCCAGAAAAAAGCGCCGAAGGCGACCAAGCTCAGGAAGCCTGCAACACCCAAGCCAGGTGAGCCAAGCTCTGAAAAAAGGCAACTGACAGCGATAAGTAGCAACATCATTTTGAGGAATCCGGAATTCGCCAGACGCTGAACTTGCATTTCAAGCCAGGGCAGTTGCATGGTTCTCAGCGGCTGATCGACGGAAAGATTTCGCAGAGTGTCATCGGCCGTATCGGCAGTTCCTTGGGCCAGCCCTTGTTTGAAGGCCTCCTCACTGCCAATGCCATTTGACCAGTCGAGCTGCGACACTAGTTCCCATTGATCGCGATGTAAATCTCTCTTGTCGGCCATCGAGTTTGTGTCGATAGAGAGCGATAGAAATTTTGGGAGCGGCTAACGCGATCAAGGTGGGTAGATCGATCTTTGATCTCTTGGAGAGTTCTTCCAGTGGTAGTGTTGCATTGGAAATTTCCGTTTCTCCAATAGTAGCTTCGCCACCACCACCCCAAAATGCTGTACTAGAGAGCCAGCGTTGGCGACACCCCGCTAGGATCCAAGCAGCATCGCCCCGAGCACTGCCATCAATCCAGCCAACAACCATGACTTTGGTTGGATCAAGAGTTGCCAAAAATCCAGCTAGCTGTAGGCTCGAAGCGGGCGAGCCTCCTTCGGAATTAATTCGCACGACCAGGAGGTTGGTTCCCGCTTCGATTTCCTTTTCGATTCCGCGTATTAGGGTCGCAACTCGTCGCAGGCTGATTCTACCCTCAACATTCACCAGAACACCTTTTAAATCTCCGAGTGGCGTGGCGGCGTCTTGGGGGAGTCCAGCCAGTTGTAAAACGCCTACTAGATCTGCCATTGACTCAGCCGTGCCCGGGATCAGTTTTAGCTCTTTTAATTGAGAAGCGCTGATCCGCAGAAGTTTTGTGGGTTTGAGGATTTCAGTTTCATTCCAAGCCTCGCCATTTCGCAGAAGGACTTGTCGCAGGTCTTCACCAACAAACTGAAATTCGCCTTTGACCATATCCATTCGATAGACACCCGTAGCCGGGTTGATCATTACATCAAGAAAGGCTTCTGGCACACTGCGCCGTCTTCGGACAATTTGTTTGTAGGATGTGATGATGGTCTCGTCGGTAAGTGATTCACCTGGTTGAATGCTTCCCAAGGAAGCATTGCTCCCGAGAACAAATTGCTCGCAAGCTAAAAACGGCAGTAGAGCGTGACCTTCGATCGAGTCCTGTGAATAGGCTACTGTTTTGATGTTAGCCGCTTCGGCACTCGCCAGAAATCTTGCCAAAGAAAGTGCTCTTTCAAACCGTGTTCCTCGGCCGATCGATTTGAGATCCGTTGTCGACTCTGGATTTTGGTTTTCCTGCGCCGTCGGATTTTTGATGCTCTTAAAGTTAAGAATGACGACAGGTCGAAGATTGGATTCTTTTGGCTGAGAGGAGATGGCCCGCAATTGCGCAATTAATCGTTCGTCTTCATCGCCAGTTAAAGGAATGGGAACGTCGACAATCAATCCTTGTGGCAAGCGTGAAGTTTCTTGCTTTTGGGTTGTTGAATTAGTTGGTGTCGCTGGGGCATTGTCCTGAGCGGTTACTGTACGCAATGACAGAGGGGCTGTGGTGGCTACTAAGGCCCCAAAGAAGAATATGCTTGAAGTCACAATTCGCTTAGCGAACATCAGTGATTCGATTCCATCTGATTGAGATTATTCGATCGGCTGACTCTGGAAAGTATGTCCTGGCGTGCCGTCCCTGTTAATGCGACGTAAGACATTATAGGATTTATGGCCGCAGCGGAGCAATTCGTGGGCGCAAGTGGACTGAATTCTGGTCGTATGGAGGATTGGGAGGACCATTTGCAGCGAATTTCCTAGAAAAACGCTGTTGCTGGGCCCGTTTTTTCAGCCAAAGGATAACCATGGTTTTGTTGTATGCTCGCGGATCGGAAACAGAGTCCCTGACAGCCAATGATCTTCGGGAAGGTCTCCAAGTCGCTTTATCGCGTTACGAACAAGAGCGGGGTGGTTATCGGAAAACGCTCCTCATTCCACCCGATCACACCCGATTCGATTCGAGGGCTGGAGAGATCACCTCGATGCTGTACGAGATGCTCGGAGAGCGAATTAGTGATATTTTACCAGCGCTTGGGACTCATGCCCCGATGGAAAAAGATGAACTCACGCACATGTTCAGCGGAGTACCACTTCATCTTTTCCGGCCTCATCGCTGGAGAGAAGACGTCGTAACTTTAGGCGAGGTTCCAGCCGATTACGTACGCGAAGTGACGGAAGGTATCTATGACAAGGCTTGGCCAGCGCAGGTCAACAAATTGCTCGTGGAGGGAAAGCATGATCTGATTCTCTCCATAGGGCAAGTCGTACCGCATGAAGTCATCGGCATGGCTAATTACAACAAAAATATTTTTGTTGGAACCGGAGGGTATGCCGGTATCAATGAGAGCCACTATTTAAGTGCTCTGTACGGTATGGAACGTATCATGGGACGCTGTGATACGCCCTTGCGACGGGTTCTGAATCGCGCCTCGGAACTCTTTTGCGCCGACATGCCCATCGTCTATGTTCAAACGGTGATCGAATCGTTACCCGATGGTAAAAAGCTGACCCGTGGCTTGTTCATCGGAATGGAGCATGATGTGTTTTTTGAGGCGGGACGGTTGGCTGCCAAGGTCAATTGTACTCGTCTAGACGAGGCTCCAGCCACGGTCGTGGTGACGATGAATCCGGCGAAGTACAAACGAACTTGGTTAGCCAATAAGGCGATTTATAGAACGAGAATGGCAGTTGCTACTGGCGGCAAACTAGTGATTGTTGCTCCGGGAGTGAAGGAATTCGGTGAAGATCCGGAGATCGATCGCCTGATTCGTGCCCATGGATATCGAACCACGCCGGAGGTGCTGCGGCGGGTTGCGACCCACGAAGAATTGAGAAACAACCTGTCGGCGGCCGCTCACTTAATTCATGGTTCCTCAGAGGATCGGTTCGACGTCTACTACGCGCCAGGTGCACTGACTAAGGCTGAGGTAGAGAGTGTCGGCTATAAGTTTGCCGATCACGTTGAAATGGCAAGCCGATATCGAGTTGCTGAAATTGATACCGGTTGGCATTCAACTGCCGATGGTGAACGGTATTACTTTATCAAGGATCCTGGGCTTGGGTTGTGGATGCACAAAGACCACCCATCCGCCCAACCAGAATAGCTGATCTTGAGGGTAGCCTCAAAACGGACGCAAGAAAATGTAGCGGTTGTGCCGATAAGACCAAAGATACTGTTTGTGATCGATGCGTTATCACAACGGTGAAAGGGCTTTTTGGCAGGGGGTGCCGCATGTCTTTTCTGTTTCGTTCCTTATGGATGGCTAGTTGCTGCGGGTTGATTTGTTCGTTTGGAACCGCGGTTTCCGCTCAACGCCCGGTCGTTCCTGGCTCAGGCGTCGAGTTGCCGCAGGTTTCAGATAACTTTGAGGATGAGAATTGGAAATACATCCCCAAGAATCCCAAAAGCACAGAAGATATCAACGAAAATCAAGCTCAGCCCACAGGTGTGACCACCAACGGCCGTTGGTACGAAGGTATCAAACGCGGGCATCCAGACGAAGTCCGACGGGTGCCAACACCTCCCGGTGGCTTGCCTGGTAGTGAAGGTGCATTGTTGATGCGTTCGCTGTTTACTGGCATACCAAGTCGCCCTAGCTTCACGGTTCATCAGGATGACTTCGTAGCTAATGTTCAGTACCGACTCAAGGGGCCAATTAGTGTTTCGCAAACCCCGAGTGTTACAACTCGAGTTTTCTTGCCACCGATCGCTGAGTGGGAAAAGCGCTCCGGGCCTCATTTCGGGTTTCGTGCGGCAGTTGAAACAACGGCGATGAAAGAAAAATCGAATTTTCTGTTTAGTTCTAAAGCCGAAGAAAATGAGGTGTATTGGCCAGGATTATTTATTGTCTTGGACAGTAAGCATCAGAACGGCAAGGGTGAGGATTATGCCCATTTCCGTGTTCGCGCCGGCCGAAACGGTGGCGATATGAAAGGTCCCGCGATTACCACTACAGGTTGGTGGACGTTGGGAATGTCGTTCACACCCGATGGAATGGTTCATTACTATGCACGTCCCGGCGTAGAGGAATTGACCGAAGAGGATTACATTACTTCTCAATTTCCTTACGGTTATCGCTGTGAAAGGTTCCGAACATTCTTTTACAATGTGGTCAACAGCGACAACGGGAAGACCTGGAGTACATCGTGGATTGTGGACGATCCGAAGGTGTATGTTGCCAACAGTGGTGGTCGCGTAGCTGCAGGGAACTCGAAGGCCAAAGCCGCTAAACGCTAGTGGAGAAGTAAGCGAGGTTCACCAACAGCTCTGGCAAAGAATCCCACTGTTACCCAGCGGCAAAGTGGTTGAACTGGAGCAAGATTGGTGAACAGAGATGGTTTGACGAGCGATTCACATAGAGTCCTTGAGATCACCAAGCTGATAATAGGTGAAGTGGTCTCTAGGTTCGCTGGATTCGAATCGGAAAAAGATTGGGTCAATGCTGATTTGCAAGCGGCTCTCGAACTCCATGATGCCATCTCATGGAGATTGTATAAACAAGAATCAAAACAATGGAGAATGGTCGGCGGTGTAGGGCTGGGGGGCACTACACCGCTGGCCGAACTCCTATCTCTTTCACAGTGCCAAGTTCTAGAGCACGAGCAAATGTTTTGGAGTTACTTTGAGCCTTTGCAAGAAAAGGTTTCAGAAGGTACCTGCCTTTTTTCCCAATGGCAATTGAACAATTAGACCTCAAGGGTTATGATCTGATTCTTTCCTCTTCTCATGCAGTTGCAAAAGGCATCCTTACCAATCCCGACCAGCTGCATATCTGCTATTGCCACTCTCCTGTTAGGTACGCGTGGGATTTGCGCCAGGATTATTTATCCAGGCTCGGCGGACTGAAGCGTATGGTTGCAGGATTGATGCTCGACCACATCGCCCAATGGGATTTGAAA
>JAUMAI010000720.1:0-1538 GCA_032116775.1 Pirellula sp.
TGCTCAAGAGAGATTCTCGAACTGTCTTTGTTGGGAAGAATAAAGTGTCCGTCACAATCGGGAGGGGTGCTTTACTGGCTTCAAAGTAGTCGGTGCATTTCGTTTTGTCCTTCGTTGACTGAACCTGCTTGTTGATCATATGTTTCTTTAGTCGATTCTTGTTCGGGTCAACATCCCAAATGAAGCAATGGCCAGATTCTGAACCGCATGCAATGTGAGATCCCGATTCAGATACGCGTGCTCTAATTTGCATACTGTTGTTTGTATGACCCTTGTATTTTCGTATCATACAAAAATCATTGAGGCCATAGAGTCTTACACGTGAATCATTAGTAGAAACCAGCATTCGATCAGTGCGTCGTGTGGATTGGACTTCTGCGTTTCCCAGCACCTTTGTATACACTAAATTCGTTACACTTCTGCCGGTTTCGCTTAGCCTTTGTGCCAACGAAGGATAATGTTCTTGGTTCCGCTCGCTCCTGCCATCGCCCTCACGTAAAAACGAAATGCCGGTTACCTTCTTTCCATTCCGATTCTTCCCACTTCGATTCCGGCAAGCAATTTGGGTGTAATATTTTAGTCCATCAGCTTCGTACAGGTAGACTTGGCCGCGAAGCAGACCAGCAACTGCAAACTTGCCATCTGGCGTAAATCTCGTCGATGTAATTACTTCCGGGGCCTGAGCCCAGTCCTTGACACGGCCGTCTGTAATATTCCACAGTCGCAGCTTCTTATCGAGTCCACCAGATATGAAGTATCTATCGTCAAGGGGGTGAAAGTCAACGGATGCAACAAGGTTGGCATGTTTAAATAGATGTAAACAATTAGATTTCGAATGGTGATATAGGCGTACTGATTTGTCAACAGATGCCGTCAGTAGGAAATTCGTATGACCTGTTCGTATTCACGCGAGAGAAAGAGTTTATGAGGAAACTTGATCAAAGAGAAAGCAATTATCACGCGATGCGGTGAGTTGCAATTGATAAAACTCACTCCATGAAAGATCAATGACATCCGCTGTGTGATCGCGATACCGTTGGACTGGTTCAGACGAAATAATTTCCAAATTTGTGGCTAGGTCTGGTCCAAGTCCAATGAAAGTCAAAGGTGGGACTTCTTGCTCCTTGTTGCTGTTTTGGTCTTCATTTTGTTTCGCTTGACCTCTCGTTGGAACGCCCTTGGGGTGCAAAGTCTTTGACTTTGGCGAGACAGCCCAGATTGTCACATTTCCGTCTTCGCCACCAGTCGCTAAGAAGCGGCCGTCTTTGCTGAATGTAGCACACCAAGCTGGCCCATCATGTGCCTGGATTGTTTTGACTAGGAGCAAAGGGTTGAAAGAAGAATCAGTGGCATGCGGTGTCGATCTCTCCTCGCTCGAAGTTGATGCAAGACGCATCTGTGCTGTTTTCGCCTTGGATGACCGCACGTAAACGGCGTTACCGGGAAGATCCTCACTCGATAGGATACGCTTTCGATTGTGCTTTTTCGCTGACTTCAGACCCGCTACTCCACGCTTTAGTTTCTCGCTTAATTCGCTT
>JAUMAI010000721.1:0-2470 GCA_032116775.1 Pirellula sp.
CACTTACAACGCTGGACAACCACAAATCCTACCGTTGCTCGGTGGCAAGAGTGCACTAGAGCTCCTCGCATTCTTGGTTCAAGCTGCTAATCGTGACGCTCAAGCGTATGTTCGCTCGACAGCTGGCACACACGCCGGCGCCCCACTGAACGATCAGCAGTGGCGCAAGCTGTTACATGACGGATTTTTGGAGAATAGCTTCGCCAAGAAACTCAGTGTCGAACTTTCTCAATTCAACGGCGAAGTCAAAACTGCAACTTTGGGTGAAGGAATTGCCCAACCTGAAAGCGGCAAGCTTGAAGTCGTTGTTTTGCCAAGCGAAGCAACCTTTGATGGACGTTTCGCCAACAATGGTTGGTTACAGGAACTTCCACAATCCGTTTCTAAGCTTGTGTGGGATAACGCTGCTTTAGTTAGCCCAGAACTTAGAGATGCTCTGCGGCTCAAGCAGGGAGAGTTTGCAACGGTTCGAGTGAATGGTCGCTCAGTTGACCTACCTGTTTTCGTTGTACCAGGTATTTGCCCAACAACAGTCGTTGCCCATCTTGGCTATGGCCGTAAAGCGGCTGGACGCGTTGGTAACAACGTCGGTCACGATGTCACGCCACTTCTCGCTGCTGACAGCGGGGCCGTTTTGACCGGAGCGGAAGTCGCTCCGACATCGCGACCTTACAAGCTAGCGACCACTCAAGACCACTTCTCAATCGATACACTCGGCTTACAAGCTACGTCCGATCGATCGGTTACCTTGGTGCGAGAAGGGACCTACGAGCAATACAAGAAAGATGATGAGTTCGCCAAACACATGGGCCCTCACCATCCTCCATTGGAATCGTTGTGGACTCCGCCGGATGTCGCGCAGCAATATGCTTGGGCGATGACGATCGATCTCAATAAATGCATCGGTTGCAACTCCTGCGTTATCGCTTGCCAGGCAGAAAACAACGTGCCAATCGTTGGTAAAGAGCAAGTGGGACGTGGTCGTGAAATGCACTGGATTCGCATCGACCGTTACTTCCAAGGCGATCCATCGAAACCACACACGCTGACAGATCCGAAAGTGGTCTTTCAACCTGTCGCTTGCGTGCATTGTGAAATGGCACCTTGCGAGCAAGTTTGCCCAGTCGCCGCTACCGTTCACACCGAAGAAGGCATCAATGCGATGGCCTATAACCGGTGCATCGGAACTCGTTACTGCGCTAACAACTGCCCGTACAAGGTTCGTCGCTTTAACTATTTCAATTACAACACCGAGTATGGTTATTTCTACGGCTGGACGGATAAACGCGAAGAAGCGAACCGCAAGCTACAACAGTTGGTGCTGAACCCAGAAGTTACCGTCCGCGGTCGTGGGGTGATGGAGAAGTGCACCTACTGCATCCAACGCGTACAGAATGGCAAGATCGTAGCTAAAGCTGAAAATCGTGAAGTGCGAGATGGCGAAATCAAGACTGCTTGCCAAGCAGCCTGCCCAAGCCAAGCTATCACGTTCGGTGACAAGAATGATGCATCGAGTCGTGTTGCCATGCTGCAACGCGACCCACGTGCTTACGCCATGCTGGAAGAACTTAACGTCAAGCCTCGTACACAGTACTTGGCTCGATTACGAAATGTTCACCCACGCTTGATGACCAAATACCAGAAAGAAAATCTGGAAGGTGGTCATGGGCATGGAGGTCATGGCGATCATGGACACGAGGGCGAAAGCCACGAAAACCATGCGGAAACAAAAGGCGCTAGCGAGGCTCCTGCAAAGGAAGCCGCTCACTAGTGCGTCTTCTTCAGAAGACAAAAATTGAGGGATCCACGATACTTACCAAGTATTGACCAAACCTAAGTAGTGATAACGAATGGCAACGAAAGCAGTAGCTGCTACAGCGAGTATATCGGTAGATAACACGATCGAAGTTCCGGGACGACGCGCGGCGTTAGTCACCGGCAACCAAACCTACGGTACTATCACCGATATGGTTTGTCGTATTGCCGAGGACAAAGCACCCAAATTCTGGTTGCCTGCCTTGGGTGCCTCTTCGGCCGTCGCCTTTATGTTTGTCAACTTGATCGGCTACTTGATATTCACAGGGGTTGGCGTTTGGGGTAACCAATCGCCAGTTTTTTGGGCGTTTCCGATCGTGAACTTCGTGTTCTGGGTTGGTATCGGTCACGCGGGAACGCTGATTTCTGCGATCTTGTTTTTGTTCCGTCAGAACTGGCGCACCAGTATTAACCGCGCCGCAGAAGCGATGACTATCTTCGCTGTTATTTGTGCTGGTATCTTCCCTGGGATTCACGTCGGTCGTGCTTGGTTAGCTTTTTGGTTAACACCCTACCCAAGCTTGAACTTATGGATGTGGCCTCAGTTCCGCAGTCCATTGCTCTGGGACGTGTTCGCGGTCGGTACATACGCTTCGGTATCGCTGGTGTTTTGGTACATGGGTCTGATCCCTGACTTGGCAACCTTCCGCGATCG
>JAUMAI010000722.1:0-14500 GCA_032116775.1 Pirellula sp.
GAATGGGGGGATTTTTTCGCCTGCAAGAAAATTGAGAGGGGCATTTCGGAGGCCACTCTCCATCTTGGGCCTCTTTAAAGTTCGATGCTATCAAGTTCATTTTTGCTAGCGAATCGCTGAAACTTCTTCCAAAGACGCAATATCCAAGCGGCCGCAAGCACCCGCTTGTTGATAAGAGTTTGGTTACCGGGCTTCATTTCGTCAGAGGCAAGCCTTGGCCTAACCCGATTCTCCGCAGGTGATGATGCTATCAGATGGGTGCATATGAATAGGTAAACGTGGCGTCATACCAGGTGTCGAGTCGTTTGCGGGTTATCAAACCGGCTTGAATGCGGAGTAATTGAATAGTAATTGCGGAAAAAAAGGGAGTTCCAGAAAGGGGGCAAACCACTTTCCATTCGGATGCGTACTATAGTTGCGTGCCCAATCGATCTTTTCAGCGACAAGAGTCCCCTCTGTGCAGTGGTAGATGAAGGGGTGGACAACCGTGCGCGGGTGAAGGTTACCTAGCTGAGTTACGAAAAAGTGTTTTGCTCGACCGGTAGACGTAACCCGAATCGATTGGACATGGGTAAGAACGATTTCCGGTGAGCCTCGTTGGCTAATAAGTTAAACGCTCGGTGCTTCTGTGGGCCGGCAAAACGGTTGCCGGTTTGGATGGACGGGCTGGATGGAAAGAGTTCCACAGAACTTAATCAGAAGATCGCGACGGTTTTAGAAGAACGAGTCAGAATAGCACTTTGAGAGAAACGAGTGTGAGGTCGATCGAGTTCTTGGGAAGTTATTGAGGTAGTTGAGGATTGAACCTCAACCGAAAAGAGGTGGCGAGATGGCCCGAAAAGAAGCTTTAAGCAAATTAAAACAAGTCCTCGTCAGTCGGCGCGAAGCTCTGCGAGCGGCGTTGATGGGTGACCTCAGTTTGTTGAATGAACTGAAGAACGAAGCGTATAGCGACGTTTTTGATGCTGCGTTGGATAACGCCAATGATGAAATAAGTTCCCAGTTGGTGGAAGTCGAAACCAAGGAACTGTCTCAGATCGATCAAGCTTTAGAACGCATGAAGTCAGGGCAGTATGGTGTTTGTGAAGCTTGTGAGAAACCGATTCCATTGAGTCGACTGCAAGCCTTACCATTTGTCACAATGTGCATTGAATGCCAACGCGAAAGTGAAAAGCGTAGTGGCGGACAGTGGAATCGTTACGGTAGATCGGAAAGTCGCGTCTCTTCCGATTGATCTGGCAGTTAACAAATTGAAAAGCCAAGCGGGCACTGCACAATCGTAATAAACGTTGTGTGATGCCCGTTTTTTTATGCGCGGGAGGCTTGGTCACTTCTTTTCGCGAAGCTTGCCAAGAGGCCACCCGATTTACAAATAGTCACGGACTCGATAACCAAGTTGTCGTTCAATATGCACGCCCTACAGGTGTGAAGCAAGGGCTGACAGCGCTGTGTCGAGTTGTAGACGTGTCAAGGAGGACAACTGGCGAGCACCTGCTTCTAAACTGGCAGCGTGACACACGGATGGAATCGTGGAGATATTCCTACCGAGCGGTACTGCTAGGAGTCTGTGTTATGCTGTTTGACGGTGCCATCCGCCCCGCCGCACTTGTAGGCTTATTCCTATTAGTCGTGGGTAGCCACGCAAGAGCCCAAGATGGTAACGAGCCAGGCAGATTTATCAGCAGTCCGAATGTCGGCTATGACCTCGAGTCAGCACCTACATTAGAAACCCGCGATGCCGAGTACCGAGCGCTCAACGCGGAAGTTGACTTGTTAGAACGCCAATTATCGCTGCTCAAACGCGTCGTGAAATTGGTATCTCCGAGCATTGTTCATATAGAAGCCTCGAAGACCAGCCAACCGGGACCCGGTTTTGCTGCGGCCCGTGTTCAAGAAGCAGGGGCAGGTGTGGTGCTGCAACTTGGCGATGCTTATTATGTCCTAACCAATCGGCATGTGGTCCATCCCGCCGAACTCGAGTCGATCAAGATCGGCTTGACCGATGGACGAGTCTTTATACCTGAGCAGGTTTGGTCTGATCCATCGACCGACATCGCGGTGCTGCGATTACCAGCGGCTGAAGGGCTCATCGCTGCTCGAATTGGGGACAGTAATCGCGTCGAGATTGGTGACTTTGTTTTTGCGGTTGGCAGTCCTTTCGGTTTAAGTCACTCCGTCTCTTACGGGATCATCTCTGCCAAGGGGCGTCGAAATCTGGAGTTGGGAGCTCGCGAGATAGAAATTCAGGATTTCTTTCAAACCGATGCTGCCATCAATCCTGGCAACAGCGGCGGGCCACTATTAAATTTGCGCGGTGAGGTTATTGGTGTTAACACGGCCATTGCCAGTAACTCGGGCGGCAATGAAGGAATTGGATTTTCCATCCCCATCAAAATGGCTGCCCTCGTGGCGGAGCACCTGATCACGCATGGCAAGTTGCCCAGAGCGTATCTTGGCGTACAGCTTGATGGAACCTTTAATAACGAGAAAGCTCGACAGCTTGGTTTGGCTGCTCCCCGCGGCGCTTTGATTAAAGCGGTTAAACCTGAATCGCCAGCGGCGATTGCCGGCCTACAGCACGGTGATGTGGTACTCGAGTTCGATGGCACAACGATCGAAAACGACGGTCACCTATTGCAGACGGCTGGCTTGATGCCAGTCAACAAAGAGGTTGAGGTAGTGATTCTGAGACAAAGGCAGACCTACCGTGTGCAGGTTACTCTGTCCGAATACCCCAAGTAAGTCTGGCGCTGGATTCGCTCCATCTTAAGTTTACGAAACCACTCGGCTCGGCCCTTGATCGCGACTACAATCCTAGGATTGTTTGTGTGTGGCGTTGTTCTTTAAATACGGATGTAGTGCCGCCACTTGCAGCAAGTTGTTGATACACTACGTCCGTCTAAGTCAGTGGTCTCATGCTGCTGTTGCAAGTAACGCTAATCGAAGCATTCGATGGATCCCTCAAAGATTATCGAGTAATCTTTGAGGGGACCCAGGCGAGAATGCCGTAGTCGCGTGTATCACGACAAGATATTAGAAAGCCCATCCCTATGAGTCAGCCATTATTTCCAACGCGCGGACCTTTTCCTGCGACACGCATGCGTCGCAATCGACGCCATGAGTGGATTCGGAGTATGGTTCGAGAAACGACGCTCGGCCCTGCGAATCTTATTTGGCCACTCTTCATCACCGAGGGAATGAACGTTGTCGAACCAGTCCCATCGATGCCTGGTGTCAATAGATACAGCGTTGATAAGTGTGTCGAGCAAGTTGGTTTAGCAATCGATAATGGCATTCCAGCGATCGCTCTGTTTCCCAAAACACCGCACGAGAAAAAGTCAGTCCAGGCTGAGGAAGCTACCAACTCGGGAAACCTCATGTGCACTGCGCTCAGGGCGATTCGAAGCGCCTATGGTGATCAAATCGGTCTGGTGGCTGATGTCGCCTTGGATCCTTATACATCACATGGGCATGATGGCTTGGTTGTCAATGATTATGTTGTCAACGATCAGACGATCGATATCCTGTGTCGGCAGGCTGTAACCCAAGCCGATGCAGGAGCCACGATCATCGCACCATCAGATATGATGGATGGTCGAATCGGCTCGATTCGTAACGCCTTAGATGATTCGGGACATCATGAGGTACTGCTGATGTCTTATGCCGCGAAATATGCATCAGCTTTTTATGGACCATTCCGCGATGCTGTTGGGTCAGCTGGCAATCTCGGCAAAGCGACCAAGAAGACCTATCAAATGGATCCAGCGGCCAGTGACGAGGCGCTGCATGAAGTTGCTCTCGATCTGCAGGAAGGTGCAGATATCGTTATGGTAAAGCCCGGTATGCCCTATCTCGACATCGTCAGACGCATTAAGGACACCTTTGCTGTACCGGTCGCCGTTTATCAGGTGAGTGGGGAATATGCCATGCTTACCGCAGCGATTCAGCACGGTTGGTTGGATAGGAAAAGCGTAGTCCTAGAAAGTTTATTGGCGATGAGACGGGCGGGTGGAAATATGATCCTGACGTATTTTGCCTTGGAAGCAGCGCACTATTTACGAGGCGCGGATTATGTTGCAAATTAAATCGCACCAGGCAGTAGCCACGGTCATTCTAAATCGTCCTGAGCGCTGTAATGCGCTGTCGCGTGAGTTGATCGCGCAGCTAAAGGAAACCTTCGACGATTTGCATCAAGAAAAGAAAATTCGTTCTGTTATTTTGTCCGCTGCCGGCGCTACATTTTGTTCAGGGATGGATCTGCATCAGTGGCATGAGAATCTCAACCAGCGTGATGCATTACAGCAATGGCATGAAGATGTTAACGCAATTCGGGATTTGTTCGAGACGATGTTACTCTTCCCGAAACCTATCATCGCAGCTGTGGATGGACAAGCACTTGGAATCGGTCTCGGATTGGTGTTGGCTTGTGATTTAGTGGTTGGATCGCACCGACTTGTTTTGGGCTTGCCAGCGCCTCGACTCGGATTGGTTTCTGGTTTGGTGGCTCCACTGCTGGCTTTTAGGGGAGGCGCAGCAACGGCAAGTCGTCTAATGCTGGGCGACGATTGGCTCGATTCCCAGGAAGCTTTTCGTCTCGGTTTGGTTCATCATTTAGTGGAGCCAGCACAAGTTTGGGTTCGAGCTCAGCAATGGGGAGAGAAAGTTGCCCAAGGTGCTGCCGAGTCTCAGCTTTTATCCAAGCGGATGCTCAATGAAGTTGTTGGTGAAAGCGTCATGAGTTGTTTGGCTAGCGGAGCAGCGATTGCTGCCGCGGCTTGTACTACCGAGGCCGCAAGCGAAGGACTTCGTGCTTTCGCTGAGAAACGGAACCCGAAGTTTCCCTAACACGTGAACGATGAGCCAGAGAAGCTGTCACGTCCTGTACTGCTGGATGTGAAATGCACGTTGATCGCTTGTTAGTTTGTAAAAAAGAAAAAGGCCATTCGAATTTGAATGGCCCTGACCAAATCTGAATTGCGATTCTTCGCTAAATCACTTGCCTCGCAGCGGAATGGCCCAGCCATCATTCAAGGTGGCATCTTTGACAACGATTGGAATGCCATCGCGAATGTAGCAAGGCTCATAGTCGTCGCAGTCATTAACCCCAAGTCGATTAACCACTTGGACATGGCGTCCTACGCGACAGTTCTTGTCTAGAATGGCTCCCTCAATCCAGCTTCCACTACCGATGCCTACTGAGGGACGACCTGACAATTTGTTCGCTGCGATTTCATCATTTGATTCCAGGAAATCAGCGCCCATTAAAACGCTATTTCGAATCGTCACCCCTTCGCCAATGATGCAGCGGAGACCGATAATGCTGTTTTCAATTACCGCACCTTTTCCAATGCGACATCCATCAGCGATTAAGCTATCGGTGATCTGTGCACCTTCAAATAGCGAAGGTGGAAGGTATCTGGCACGCGAGTAGACAGGAGCTTCGGGACATGCAAAATTGAAAGGTGGGTTGGGTTTGGTCAAGCTTAAATTCGCGTCATAGAAAGCGCGGATCGTACCGATATCCTCCCAGTAATCATCGAATAGATGAACCTGGACCCGACGCGAACGAACGGCAGCCGGGAATACCTCTTTACCGAAGTCCTCATAGTTCGTTTTGGTTAATACATCAAACAGCAACTGCTGATTGAAAATATAAAGCCCCATGCTCGCCAAGCAGTCGCGACCAGCAGCCTTAATGCCTCGCGACTCGATCCATGCAGGATCGGTGCGCACCATGTTCAATTCATCGTCTGTTTGCGGCTTCTCAAGAAATCCTTGCACTCGTCCAGTATCGTCACAGCGCATCACACCTAAACTCTTCGCTTGGTTGCGATGGACGGGTATTGCAGCAATGGTTACGTCCGCTTTGGACTCCAAATGAGTCTTCATCATGTCGGCGTAGTCCATGCGATACAGCTGATCGCCGGACAAAATCAACACATACTTGAGATCTTTTTGATCGAAGTATTTTAGGTTTTTGCGGACCGCATCCGCGGTTCCTTGATACCAATCGGTTCCACCTTCCATTGTTTGCTGTGCTGCCAGCAATTCGACGAAACCACCGCTGAAGTGATCGAATCGATAGGTTTGACGGATATGTGCATGTAAGCTGACCGATAGAAACTGGGTCAACACATAAATCCGATTGACTCCACTATTGATGCAGTTGGAAATTGGGATATCGATTAGGCGGTACTTGGCCGCCAATGGAACGGCTGGCTTTGAACGGATCTTGGTTAGGGGATAGAGCCGAGTGCCACGGCCGCCACCAAGAATCAGTGCCACCGTGTTTTTCATATCATTAGTCATGAAGATCACGCTTTCAAAGAACAGGTTGTTAAACCGAGTAGCCTCAGCATACCAAGCCTCCGCAGACACCAAAAGGCATTGTAGCGGGGCGTTTCAGCGCACTTGCCGCGCGGACACCCTGTACACGTTATTTCGTGTCGGATTCCAATTTGATTTAACCCGAAATTCCTGCTGATCACCCATAATGGTGTCGTACGCTTGTGCAGGTAAAAGATGGGTGTCGGTGAGTAATTCAGCGCGAATTTACCCAGCGACTGCAGACAGTGAACGGACATCGAGAATAAGCCTGTCGCCACTCCCGATTGCGGGCGGTTGAAGCAAGTGGATTAACCGAGTTTAAATCCGGTACCTTACGCTTCAACGCACGTGCCGGAATATGGAGAGACCATTGCCCCTCCCCGCTTGTTTCAGCGAGAAATCCAGAGACTCAAGTCGTGTAATCCAGTCGCCATAAAGTGCCGTATTGAGCAAACAACCTCTCTATATTTTGGCTGTAATTCTCTCTAACGACTGCGAGCGTGGTGTGACTCTGCAGCTGTTTGCTCGCGATTAAGTGCGGGCTTGTTTTTTTCATAATCGATGAGTGCTCGCAAGCTGAAGATACTTGAGATAGGATACCGAAGGTGGTCGGCTGGGGAGATATTCGAATACCAAATTCCTAGTCGACCTCTTGCGTTCAGAATGGACTTGGAAGGATTGAGATGTTCTCACAGAAAGCAAATCCATGAGAGCTCTAAGCTATGCACAGGATTTGATTTCCTTTGCATCGGTCAGTCGCGACTCGAATGTTGCTGTCAGCAATTATGTCGCCGACGTTTTGCAGCGCCTGGGATTCGCAGTTGAACGGCTAGATTATGTGGACGAAGCGGGACAGCCGAAGAGCAACCTGATCGCGAAGCGTGGTCAGGGGGTTGGTGGGATCGCATATTTCGCACATACGGATGTTGTTCCTGCGGATGATTGGTCCGTCGATTTTTGTGGGCCCTTTGAACCTACGGTTCGGGAAAATCGATTATGGGGACGTGGTAGTTGCGACATGAAAGGTTCGCTGGCTGCTGCACTGGCCGCCGTTGAAGCGATTGATGCGAAGCGTCAATCAGCGCCGCTTTACATCGTGTGCTCGGCAGATGAAGAAGTCGGCATGGCTGGAGCGAGGCTGATTAACGAGAGCTCAGCGTTTTTTCAAGAAATGGTCCAGAACGAGACGGTAGGTATTATTGGTGAGCCGACGGAATTGCGAGTGGTTCATGCACATAAAGGTGCTTGTCGCATCGAGATTACCAGTCATGGTAAAAGTGCCCACAGCAGCACGAACGAAGGTATTAATGCAAACTGGCGCCTGATACCGATGCTGTCGCGTTTGGCTGAATTACAACAGTTATCCGAAATCGATGCGAGTTTTCAGAATCAGGAATTCGAGCCACCCACGCTCTCCGGTAACCTAGTTATTTTCAACCAACCGCTAGCGACGAACGTTACTACGAGTATGGCTCGGGCCGCTTGGTTTCTACGAACGATGCCCAAGGTTTCGATAGAGCCGCTCATTGAGCAGGCTCGGCAAGCTGCTGAGAAATTAGGTTTAGAATTTAAGGTCAGATACTCGATCGATCCGCTATGGGTCGATCCCAACTCTTCATTCGTGCGTCAAGTAATGAAGTTAGTTGGCGTCGAGAAATCTGAAGTTGTTTGTTATGCGACCGATGGTGGCGTGTTACGTCGCCTCAAGAACCTTGTCGTCTGTGGCCCTGGTAGCATTGATCAAGCTCACCGCAGCGATGAGTGGATCGCTCTAGAGCAACTAGAAAAAGGGACAGCGCTTTATCAAAGCATTTTCGAATATTGGGCCTGTCGGTAAGACTTGCCCCTAGTGCAAGTAGCACTGTTAATGAATAATTCAGTAGCCGAATCGGCTTTGTTCACCATCCTTGTTACCCGGAGTCTTGGAGCCCATTGAACGCTCAATCCGAACCACAATCCAGCGTTGGCCAGGAAGTTGTCTTTCGGCCAGCCTTAGATGAAGATATTCCTGCGATCCAAGCCTTGCTGAACGTTTACGTTGCTCAGAAAAAATTGCTGCGACGTACACGCCAAGAGTTAGCTATGTTGGTGGCCAATGGTTTCGTGGCAACTGTCGAGGAGCGGGTCGTCGGGTTTGCCGCGGTAGAGATCTATTCACGCAAGCTTGGCGAAATTCAATGCTTGGCCGTTGAGGAAGGCTTTCAGGGATTGGGGATTGGGTCTCGCTTGGTAGCGTTGTGTGTGCAGCGTGCGCGCGAGAAGGGAATCCTCGAAGTCATGGCTATCAGTTCTTCGGAACACTTTCTGCAGAAGTTGGGCTTCGACTATTCGCTGCCAGATCAAAAGCGGGCCCTCTTCTTTCAACTTCGCAGTCGCGACGAATTTTCGAAGGAATCCGCTGATCAAGCGGAATAATCTCAAATCGCTAATGAACCGCAAGTGGAGCCCGACTTAAATCTGCCCAACTAAATTTGATAGTTGGCTTCTGGAAGTAATTCGTCTGGAACTCCAGAGCGAATTCTAAGCTTGGGCTTCTCTAGAGTTACAGTCGTTTTCGGGGCAACCGTACTGGTAATCCAGACGCTTGAACCGATCACGCTATCGTGGCCGATGACAGTCTTGCCGCCAAGAATGGTCGCATTCGCATAGACCACAACGCGATCTTCGATCGTCGGATGGCGTTTGTGACCACGGATGATGTTGCCATCAGCATCGGTCGGAAAGCTCAAAGCACCTAAAGTGACACCTTGATAGATTTTCACATGCTGACCAATTTCACATGTTTCGCCAATCACGACACCTGTGCCATGGTCAATGAAGAAATACTCTCCGATATTCGCTCCAGGATGGATATCGATCCCGGTTTGTTTATGTGCCCACTCCGTCATCATGCGCGGAATGAATGGGACCGACAATCGGCGAAGTTCATGAGCAATGCGAAAAATGGTAATAGCCTCAAGGCCCGGATAGCAGAAAATGATCTCATCGCGGTGTGTGACGGCGGGGTCACCTTCGAAGGCCGCTTCCACATCCGTCGAGAGCACTTTTCGCAATTGAGGAATACGTTGGAGGAAAGCGATGGCTATCGCTTGTCCTTTGGCCTCGTAATCGATTGGGTCGAGGCAGTCGCTCGGCAGTTGTCTGACTCGATCTTCATGTTGCAAGGCGCGTGCGATTTGCATCGTGAGTTTATCATGCAAGTTATCGATCAGATTACCCACATGATAAGTGACGTTACCAATATGCAAGCCTTCCCGGCGTCGATAACCTGGATAGAGAATGTCTTTGAGATCATCCAGGATCGAGATAACAACATCGTACTTTGGTAACGGACAGTGTCCTAAGTGATTGATCCTATCTTCCGGTGTGTACGTACTAACAATCGCGTCGGTAAGACGCGGCAACTGTTCTTTTAAACGAACGTCGGACGCCATAGCACTGACCTAGTTGATAATCTTAAGTCGAACGAGGGCGAAACGATTGGCCAAGCAAGAATCTCTTCTATTCGCGCGAATGAAGAGATTTTGGACCAGTACGTACACTGATTTCTCATTCGACTAAACTTAATAGGCAAAAGCAGAATCTTCGCAAACCTTGTTAGAGTTCTGCTGGTTGTAAGATCTTGCCTATTTTAACAAATTTTTACTTCTTCTGGGATTGGTCCTGGGACAAGTCCGCACAGACAATTTCTTTATCGTTGCGGACAAAAATGCAAGAATTCGCATAGGCTGGATAGCTCCAGACCACATTTCGGCCAAAGCACTCGCCGGTCGGCTCGACCAAGTGGAAGCGACCGATTTCCTCGTAGCCAGTTGGCGAAAGCTTCGCGATCGCGAAATCACCTGTTTCAGTGAAGAGATAAAACAAATCTTCATAGCGGTTTAGAAACACTGTTCCATGGCTGGCTCTTCCCGGTCGTCCTGTCGTAGGGGCAAAGGTTTCCCAAGAGCGAGTTCCATCTTCGGCCTTAACACCCATCATTGATCCTACCTGGCAATCTGCCCCATAGATCATGTCACCGACGAATGCAGGTGTTGAATTGGCACAGTAGATTGCCATCTTCGGCTTCCCTTTCCATAACAGTTCGGGAGCTGTTTTGGGTGCCCCCAGCCGATACATGCTCGCCGTATCACCGATTCCACAGGCAAAAAGTTTATCGCCACTAATTTGCGGTGCCATGATCGACATACCATAACGTGGCTTGAGAGGAACTTGCCAATGAACATGGCCATTTTCCGGATCCAAGCTACAAAGTTCATCGGCTGTCCAAATGAGAAGTTCGACACTTCCCTGGCGTTCGAGCAGCGTTGGAGGGGCGTAGCCAATTTCGCTGGCCGACAATGCTCTCCATTTCTCTTCACCACTCTTTAAATCGAGGGCCACTACAACACTTCCTTCACCACCAGCCAAGGTGATGACTTGTTGGCCAATCACGAGAGGTGGTGCGCTGTATCCCCAAATGGGCGTTTCTGTTTTGTATTCCTGTTTAAGAGATTTGCGCCAAATCAGCGTACCATCATTGGCATCCAGGCATACCAAATCACCTTCTGCACCCAAGGCAAGGACAACTCCATTCGCGACTGTCGGTGTTGCTCGTGGACCTGCTGGATAAGAGATGTTGTACTCGCAAGGATAGGCATGAGACCACAGCAACTGTCCCGTTTGGGCATCTAGGCAGTGGACGCGCTCTTCACCTGTCAGGAGACGACGGCCACCTGGATCGTTGGAAGCATCTCCTTCCTTTCGTACATAATCGGTCACATAGACTTTGCCATTGGCAATGGCAGGACCAGAATAACCACCAGCAACTTCTTGTCGCCAAAGAACTTTCAAGCCACTTGCTGGGACTTCGCGAATAAGATTCTTGTCCCGAATAACACCATCTCGCTGAGCCCCAAACCATTGTGGCCAGTCTTCACCTCGCGCAGCGCCGATTGAGAAAGATGCCAGCAGCATCGTTAACCAAAAAATGTTCTTCATCGTATTTCTCCGCTAGGTAGCGATTGATCCGTGACTCATGATAGACGTGCCGAGGTCTAACCACTGGGTCGCCAGCGGCTTTGTTTCAACGGACCCTATTTTATCACAGTTGGTACTGTTCTGGCTTATTAAATCGTGAATTCGTGAGGGCGTGGCATGAAAGGAGCGGTACTTGCGAGGTGCCAGCAAAAAAGAGTGGCAGTTCTTGTAACCATGAACATGCTCAGACAGATGTCAAAATCAAGCCGACCTGCTGAGTCGCTGAAGTAAAGCATAGCTCTTCGGTTTGATCTCAGGCGGCTGTTGCTACAACCACCTGAGATCGACAGAACTGCTCTTTCACAATTTATGGAAGAGGCCTAGCTCACTCTAAGTGTCGATCGAAATCGTCAGAGTAGGATTGAGCATTATTTAAGAGACGTTGTGCGTTCTAATCTAAGCCTAAAGATTCTGCTGCGATTAAATCTTCAAACGTTTCGCGTCGTCGAATCTCGATCTGCTTGCCATTTTCGATAAGCACTTCTGGCGCGCGAAATTTACTATTGTAGTTGCTGGCCATCACGAAGCCATAAGCTCCTGCAACTTCCAAGATTAGGTAATCGCCAACCTGGGCTGCTGGGAGTTGTCGCGAAGAGACATAGCCACCTTCGTCTTGCGTAAAGATATCCCCCGACTCGCACAGTGGACCACCAATAACAACCTGATGGCTACTGCTGAGTGTTCTGCCATCGCGTGAAGCGATAGAAATAGGGTGATAAGCGCCATACAAAATAGGTCGGGCTAGATCATTGAATCCTGCATCCACCAGGTAGTACGTATTCTCTCCCATTGTTTTAATCGCTCGAATCTCGGCGACCAAAAAGCCGCTTTCGGCTACAAGATATCGCCCTGGTTCAATCTCAAGTTGAATCGCATGGCCGAATTCATTCTGTAGTTTTTGTCGAGTGTTGTCCCACAATTTGTAATACTGATCGATATCGACGTAGCTTTGGCCGACGCGATATGGGACAGGAAGTCCACCACCAGCGCTAATGGTTGTGATGGTGCGTCCGATACTTAGAGCTGTTTTTTCCAGAGCACCGCAAACCGAAGCGAGATGTTCTAAGTCTGTTCCAGAACCGATATGCATATGCAGACCGGTTACTGTTAATCCATGACGATCGGCTCGTAGGAGACACTGATCGACCTGTTCATGCCAGATTCCATGTTTAGAGCCCGAGCCACCCGTGTTCGTCTTGCGGCTATGACCATGTCCAAATCCCGGATTGATACGAAGTGTAATGTCGCTGCCTGGTAGCACTTCCCCGAGTTGGTCGATCATATCGGGTGAGCCAATGTTGACATGCAGTTTATGTTTGCAGATCAAATCTAAAGCGGCTCGATCGAAAATGTCAGCCGTATAAACAATCTGGTGTGGTTTGGCATGTGGCTGGTAGCCTGCTTTCAAGGCTCGCATAATCTCGCCAGCACTCACAGCATCGACGGTAACGCCTAGCTTGCGGAGTCGATCTAGAATAGCGATGTTCGAGCAAGCCTTTTGCGCATAACGAATCAGATCGAATTGCTTTAGGTCATTTACCTTCTGAGTGATGACATTTGCGTCGTAGACGTAAGTTGGCGTACCAAAGCGTTTAGCAATTTCGCGGACGGCGATACCAGCAATATTCTCTCGAACAGTTGGAAATGAGGTTTCGGTGGCTGTAGCTGTCATGGTTGTTTCGTCTTTACTAGTTTTGTCTTTACCAGAAGTGGAGTTAATGACATAGATCGTGGAATTAGTCGCGACTGCGTTGCTCGCGCTTTTTGCGACTATATTTTTCCATGAAACGCCGTTCCTTGGCGGAGAGGCTATCTTGGCCTTTCTCGTGAATCTGTTGCAGAATTCTATCTGCTTCTTGTTCGTCCAGAACTTCTTGATCAGGTCGAAGCACTTTCAGTCGAGGGCCAGTCAGCTTGCGGCGTAGGCGCTGCAAACTAAAGTTTCCAGTAAGGGTGCCGAAGTTTATCCCGGAATAAAAATAGATGGCTGCAAAAGCCAAGCCAGCTAAGTGGACGTCGTAGGCGACATAAGGATCGCCACCAAAAATATTACCTGCGATCAAGAAGATTCCAAAGAGCCAGGCGGGGATGGGCAAGATCCCATAAATCATTAAGGTTGCTTTGGGATTGAGCAATACAAACAAGAGTTCGATAGCGATTACCGCGCCCGATGCTCCAATAACAACGCGCTGCGGATTCACGAAGTAGGCTTGGATCATGAAGACCAAGCCGCCGAAGATGGCAGCAGCTAAGTAAATTCGCAAGAACTCGGCACGCCCGTAGTGCAGTTCCACACTACGGCCAAGCATCCACAGTCCCAGCATATTCCAAAATATATGCCAGATGCTCTCGGGTGAATGCGCAAACGCATAGGAGAGCAGGTGCCACCATTTCCAAGGTTGCACTGCATCGGTAGCGCCGAGAGTCATGGCTTCCGTGACAACGTTATCTTTCCCGCCCAACAGCATGTTGAGCAGAAAAAAGAAAGCGTTGATCAATACCAAATTGGTGACCACCATCCGCTGATTCCACAGCGGACCGCCACTCCATGTGCTCTCTTGGTCGGAATAATAAGGACGGTCGTAGATTCCCATGCCAAATATCTTAGCGAATACGATCTATGAGGGTATTCCAGCTTGACTAAATGATTACTTATTTCGGCTAGGTTTGGCCGAATGAGTTAAGGTACCGCGATCGGCTCAAGACCCCATCCAAACGAAAAAGGTGAACCCTAGTGGGGTCCACCTTTTCAAATACCGCTACCTGCGGAAGCTATTAATGATAATCAGTTCATTAATTTCCTGATCCGTTATCGGATGGAGGTGGGGTTAGGGCGGGTGCAGGTGGTTCGCCCGCTTCCGGGGGACTCACCAGATTGTTCTCTGTAGCTGGCTTTGCGGAGCTTTCCGCTGGCGGATTGCTAGGTGGTGTTTCTTGAGGTTGGTTTGGCTCGGCAGGCGTTTCGTTTGCCTTGCGTTCCTCGGCCTCTTTTTCCGACTTCACCTTCATAGCATTAGCGCGAGAAATCTCTAACAGTTTTTCGATGTCTCCACCGGTCTCGTCGTACTGGCGACGGATCCGAATGAAATCACCCAGAATAAAGTCCTCAGGAAGTTCACTGTCGATCGCACGCGAGTAACGACGGAGCGCTTCC
>JAUMAI010000723.1:0-1484 GCA_032116775.1 Pirellula sp.
ATCCTTGCGATACTTGTACGGAAATTCGTTGGCTGGTGGGTAAGGTTTGCCAATAAATTCTGGATCACGCGGAACAGCTGCGTTGATGGATCGCAGCAGTTCCAGCCACATCAACCGACGATCGGCATTACCAGCCACTTCAGAACCGATCACCGTTAACAGATTGATACGATTTGTTTTCTCGCCGTCTGTTTTGATTTCGTTATCGCTGAAAGTCTTGGTTTCATCTGCCTTGGCGATCGCGCCTTGCCAAAGATCTGGATGTACGTAGTACCATTGGCGATAAAGGAAGTAGGTGTTGACCAACATGCCCAACATCAACAACGAAGCGGCGATAACGGCCCAAGGTTTCTTGGCGCGAATCATTCGCTCGGTGACGATTTCCTTCGGTATCAAATTGGTCCTTACAGGGCCACGTCCGAGCAATTGCAAACACAAACCGTAGACGACACCGAAAGCGAGTTGATGTTCCTTGAATGCAGGAGAGTTGATAACCTCCGAACCTTCTAACTTTTTGAAGGTGTCGCAAATCTCAACTTCGTAGCCTAAGTTTTTATTTAAGAAAGGCTGCAAGCCAGGCAGCTTAGTCGAATTGCCCAGCAGCACCATGCCAGCCAGATCGGCTTTCTTGTTCAAGCTCTTATAGAAACTTACCGAACGCTGAACTTCGGTCACCATATCGTTAAAGACTGGCTTCATCGCTTGGAAGACCAGCTTTGGATCTTCCGCCGCCATCGCATTCTTTTTCAAATGCTCAGCCTTCGCGAATGTCAACTTGAGGTCCTTGGTCAACTGCCTGGTAAAGTGGTTACCACCTAACGGCATACTGCGTTGCCAAACACGAAAACCGTTGGTGACAATCAAGTCCGTGGAGTCTGTTCCCATAGCCAAGACAACGGTTGAACTAGGAGGCGCTTCGGCGTCAAACATGTCATTGGCTAGACGTTCATCGAAGCGATCATAAGCAATCATGTTGTAGATTGCTAACGGAGCTAATTGAACCAAATCGATTTCCAAGCCTGCAGTTCGTAGCGGTTTCAAAGCTCGGTAGACGGCATCGCGTTTCATCGCGAATAGCCCCACCTCTGCTTCGAATGCAAACCCTTCTTCAATCATAGCTCCAGGCATGCGTTGGAAATCCCAAATAACTTCATTCAAGTCATATGGGATTTGTTGCTTGGCTTCATATTTGACAATGTCAGGAATCTTCTTAGCGTCCATCGGTGGTGGTTTGAAGAATTTTGCCAAACCACTTTGGCCGGGCACCGAGACGGCAACTTTACAACCCTTGGTATCATTTCGACTTAGGAATTGCTCCAGAGCTTCGGCAATTAACTTTTCCGGTTCCGCTTCTGGTTGACTGAGAATCTTGGGGTACTCGATAAAGTCATACGCATCGGTCACCACTTGGTTGCCTTCTAAATGGCAACGAAGAGCCTTCAGTGAGCTTTGACCGATTTCAATTCCCCAGACGTTCTGCGCCT
>JAUMAI010000723.1:1494-16458 GCA_032116775.1 Pirellula sp.
CTGTGAAAAACAATTTGTGCACTCTTCTCAGAGTGATGAACGAGATCTCGAAAAGCAAGCCATCGTTGACGGAATCGCGCCAACAATCCTCTCCTAGTGGTGGGATTAGACAACTATTCCCCACTGGATTCCCGATGGTTTCACGAACGTTTCACGAAGGTTTAGACGAGATACTGGCAGTATTTTATCCCAAAAACCGCCACATTTGTATCGTATCCGCGCAGGGTTCGAACTGTCAAACTTTTTTGCTCGCAAAGCCTCACGAAAGAATCGATTTCTCAGAAGAAACTCGGTTCGGAATCTTCAGCTTCGCCCGGGAATGGTCACCAATAACGGAGTGGTGTAGTCACCGGGGGAGAAGAGGCTCTCCCAGAACCGACCCGTCTCGGGGATAGGGCCCCCTTTATTTAATCGCAACATATTCCAAATCGGGGCACTACCGGGCACCAATTTCCCCGAGAAATTTCCAAGTCCTAAGCTCCAAGCAGCTTCCTCGGTAACCAGATTTAGCCATGTCTCGGGGGGAATATCCTGGAAAGTCGAAGCCACAAACAGGAGTTCATTCCATAGGTTGAGATCTGGATTCGAAGCACGCGAGTCGGTGCCCAAAACCACTCGAACCCCCGACTCCATCATTTTTTTTAATGGATACGTTCGGTGACCAAAATAACGGTGTGTGCGAGGGCAATACACCACCGACATATGTTCACGTCGAGAAGCAAGATAATCCCAATGCTCTTGTGCCAGATAGTTACCGTGAACCACTAAAGCTCGCTCCGCTCGAGCCAACTGCTGGAGGTAGTCCATAAGCGATTGCCATTGGGATAGTTTGGGAATCGGCGGAATACCAAGTTTTTCAAGCACATTTGCAAAGGGGCCGGTACGTGCTTCGAGCCACTCTAATTCTTCCTCGGTTTCGGCCAAATGCATCGCCAACGGGATATGTTGTTTTCGCGATTGCTCAATGCACCACTGAATTAAATGCGGCGAAGTGCTATACGGGGCGTGCGGAGAGATTCCTCCGCCGACTTCAAGAGCCCTCACCTTGGATGCAGGGTGGTGTGCAGCCTCAGTCCATGTTTTCTGAAGATCGAGATACCAACGCTTAACATCTTTCTGCCGCTCACTTCCCCATCCCAGAACTTCGCCGAAAGCCAGCAGTTTAAGCCCTGCAACTTTGCCGCCAGAGTGTTGCCAGTCAGTCACCGCAACTAAAGGTGCGGGGATTATCTCACTCGCGGATTTTTGGGTGGAGGAGGAAGATGTGCTGAAAAATTGTTCGGCTATCTCCGTATCAAACGGATCGGTGGCGATATCGGTAATCGTCGCTGCTCCTCCAGCTATCGATTCCGCCAGTCCCTTGCGGATATCGTCAAATCGCAGTGAGTGTCTTACTTCCGTTTGATTGTTCAATCGTGAGACAGCGGCAGATTCTTCTAGCAAGTCACTCATTCTCTCGCGTCGATAGCGAATGACGTTTTCAATCCAACCAGTGAATCCTTGGGTTTGGCTGAGTGGTTCTACCAGGCCGCTAAACTCCAGGTGGGTATGAGAGTTGATCAGTGGTGGAATAATGACCCATTCGGGCAATTCAAGATCAACTCTGCCTGCTGGTGAGGCTTCAATAGCCAAGACACCTCCCGCGTTGACAACCAGACAGCCTCCCGGATAGAGACGATTTGCTTGCGATACGAGCATACCGGCGCGGATGCGAAGAGGCTGAGTTGGGAAAGTTGGATGGGGCATGTTCGGCTTGTCCAGCTCAAGAGAGTATGCTCGCCAGTATACACGCCTTTGTATCATGAAGCATCGCCGTCACAATATCGACTTGAAGTGCATCAGGTCTCAAAAGTTCGAGCTATATCAGGTTTATATGTCGCGCACGATTGCCACAGCAGATTTTTTTGAGCATCCACCGGAGATTGTAGCGCAATCTTTGCTGGGCTGTTTTTTGCTGCGTCGTATCGATGGTTTGTTGTTAGGCGGTCGCATCACAGAAACCGAAGCCTATCTATCGAGAGAGGATGAAGCGAGCCATAGTTTTCGCGGTATCACCAAACGCAATCAAGCGATGTTCGGACCAGCTGGTACTTTATATGTCTACACGATCCATACCCGTTTTTGTCTCAACACGGTGACGGAGTCCGAGGGAATCGGTTCCGCAGTATTGATCAGGGCAATCGAACCGATCTATGGCGTCGCGTCTATGCAGGCTTATCGAAAGCGAGCACTTCTCCAAGAACTTACGACCGGTCCCGCCCGCTTATGCCAAGCTTTGCAAATCAATTTATCCCACAATCATATATCGCTTTGTTCAGGTTACGATTTGTGGATCGAATTGCCGGAGGCGTCACGACTGCGAGAAGATGAGATAGTGCACGCCACGTCGCGTATTGGCATATCAAAAGCAAAAGAGTTGCCTCTCAGATTTGTTCTGAAAGGCAACTCTTTTTTAAGTCGAAAGTTGAAATAAAAACCAGTAGCAGGCTATAGAATTTCGAACTTGCTCAGCGATTCTGTTTCGCTGGCAGTGCTGCTGCCATCTGGCGTTTCATCCGAGTCGCGTTCGAACCATTCATCTTTGAATTTAATGAAGCCCGCTTCGCCCCGAATGCTTTGATTGATGGCGACATTTGTTGTCAACGCGATAACAGCGTCAGCCATTGCAACCTCAGGGTAGCACTTCGGTTTGTTTTCCGGAGAGCGGTTGCGTATGCACCATGCCCAATGCTCGATTTCTTCGGTGTAGCCGCGGCTGACAGGCCCTTCGGCAGCAGCCTTGGCCGTACCAGCAGCCGAGTAGTTTCCACTGGCTTGAGTATCGAGTGAGTATCCGCCATTATCAGCTTTGACGCTGACCTTGGTGGATGTGTCGGAAGATTTGTAGAGCATCACTTCCTGCTCTCGTTCCAGGATCAATGTCCCTTTGCTTCCCATGACCACTTCGCCATAGCCACCGAAACCGTTGCCATTGATGGACGAGTAGGTGACTGTGATCTTCTTGTTCGGGTCGGCTGAGTATGGGTCGACACCTTTACCCTTGGGCGGGTAATTTTCAGCATCGCTGTAATAGCCAACATCGAACTTCGCATCGTATTCAGGACCAGGGAACTCATACATGCAATAGACGTGATCTTCCGCTTCACGATCAAATGGGAAGATATGACGCCCGCCGCAGGCGTTTACTGTGAGTGGTCTCGCCTTGGTCCCATCCTGACGCAATGCACTGCAGAAAATGCTGGCCGCATCAAGTTGATGGCTGCCCAGTTCGGCCATTAGACCGCCACCAGTTCTAGCCCACAAACGCCAGCGAATTAGTTCCTCAAGAGCTGATACTTTACGGCCACCTTTGAGTTCAAAGTCGCGGTAACCGAACTTCAAGGCGTCGACTTCTTTGTCCAGCATCATCGCCTTCCACTGGTCAACTTGCGCTCTTAGAAGTTCAATCTTGTCAGGGTTCTTTTCCGAAGCCAGCGACTTCTCTAACGACTTTAGCTTTGAGGCGATAGGATCAACCAGCTTCTCCTTGCCGTCGACCATCGTCATGATTCCGCCTGGCAATGGTGGCTGCCAGCTGTCGTTGCCTGGCAAGTTGCCACGATGCCACTGGGCGCGAATGTGATGGAGTTGTCCCAACATTCCCCATTGGATCAGCTTGACGGCGTTGTCATACAGAACGCTGTAGTGGCGTTGATGGCCGGTTGCTAAAAGCAGGTCTTTCTCTTTGGCCACGCGAGCCATAACCTTGCATTGAGCAATGTTATGGGCCATCAGCTTTTCCGTCAAAACATGTTTGCCGCGCATCATCGCTTGGATGGCAATCGGGGCATGAAGATGCAGTGGCAACGCGATAATCACTGCTTCGATGTCAGGGTCTTCGAGCATGGCTTTGATGCCGCCATTGGAAGCGTCGTAGACCTTGACGGTCTTTTTGGCTTCATCGTAGCTCTTATATCCTTGCTTCTTGATCAAGCCGGGTCGGGCCTCCATGGCTGCGGGCGATGCCCAGTCGCCATAAAAGGCACGATGAATGCTCGACGGACGAATATCCGCAATCGCGGTGACTCGCACGTAGTCCGGCGTGCAACCGCCGATGAGAACATTGCCTTCGTCACCAACACCGATAATGCCTACGCGCACGGGATCGGTAACTTTGCCATACTGAAAGTACATCGCGCCCAGGCCGGCTCCGGATACCGCTCCAGCTGCGATCACTCCTTTCAGGAAATCACGCCGAGTGAACCCGACTGCCTCGTTAAAGTTATCTGTTCCAATGGCTTTTTCTTCGGGGCTCAATTGATCCATATCACTCTCTGTCCTGCGTCAGCAAAACAACTTCTTAAATAAACAATGATTTGGGTAAAGCTAAGTCAGGCACCAGCACTCTCCACGTACGAGCGCAGGTTTTTTTCGTTAGTGGTTAAGTACGCGCACTCGCCGGTTTCGATTGACTCGAGAACTGCCAAATGCTCCATGGGATAAAGTCCAAACCTGCAAATCGTCCAGCATCTGTTGCGAATAAAACCAAACATCCCATCGCTTCAGCCGCTTGGAAATAAGTCGGTGCTGTTCCCTCAAATCCTGGGAACTGGGACAAGACCACGGAGATCAAAAAGCCAGCTGCAGCGAGTGAGGCCACGCGAACTAGCAAGCCAAGGATCAAACAGATTCCAATGGCCATATCAAAGATTGGAACGATCTTGTCGACTGCATCCGTCTGAAAGGGTGTCGCCCCTGGCAATAGGTAGTTCACAGGTCCCTTGGCTGCTCGTTGTTCATCGGTCGCTAACGCGTCCAGTTCGGAACGATAGTTGGCTACGATCTTATCGATCGCAGACAAAGCCGGTCGTACAGAATTCATCCGATCGGTCTCTATCTTTTCTTTTTGAGCTCTCAAAGAAGCTACGAACAATCGCATCGGGTCGCGATTCATCGCTTCGACACGTTCCTTGCCGTTGTTGAACTTGTATATGTCTTCGTCCCATTGAGCAAAAACATCCTCGATCTGAGACAAGCTTTTTTCCGCAAGAGCTTCCGCATCTTTGGTTTGCTGCTCATTCAAAACATAGTGTTCGACCGCACTCTTCTGAAAGCTGGCCAACGCTTCCTTCATTTTGGTTTCGTCTAAACGGACTGTGCCGTCGTAGTCCCAGATCGCTTTCTGATAGAGAGGTGCTAAGGGACCCTTGGCTGCTGACAGAAAACCTTTTGAAGAAAAGTTTCCTTCCTGAACTTTCACCAAACCTTCCATAAAGAAGTGCCAGCCGACACAGAGTCGTAGCAGTACGATCGACCATACTGCCATGCGACCTATCCGATAGTACGGTGACGTCATAGTCACAAAACCTTTCCACCAATCAGTCGTTTCGTAAAAAGCATCCCTGTAAGCAGATCAAAATATCATGCCGCTTATCGGTTGCTACAGTTTATGACTAACACAATTTGCTCTTAGCCCGCACACTCTAAATTACCAACAAATCCAGCAATGTTTGGTGATTCTGAGGCCATCGAACTCGAGGCTTCTTGGCTATTACCTTAGAAGGAACGGCTCAGTGCATCTCGAGTTTTCTCAGGACAAACATTCCAATGACTTGTGTCTCAGTATCTTGATCAGCGGCGCTTACTCCCCACCATCCTTGCAGTCGATTAAAGCTTGGGACTTGGACCTTCCGAGTTAAGGTCGCACAAAAACTTTGCGGCTGGCTTATTAGGCGGGCAAGTGTTGATTATTGCTTATCATCTTCCAATATCCAAGGGTTAACAACCTACTTGTGTCCTTTGTGCTGGAAGTTATCTGGAAATGTGTGCGTGTTGTGGGAGTCTACTAGGGAGCGGCGCGAGCTCTGATTCACCCGGTCGGGAGTAGAAACCGCAAGTCAAAAACTCTGAATAACCAAAACCTTATCACTCCAATCCACACAGTCACTTCGATTAGTCCCGGACTCAGTACTTCAGATCGCAAGGCTATCTTCGGTACGTGGTACGAAGGGGGGGCTGGGAGTGGTGCTCTCGTTTCCGCAGGAAAACCAGAGAATATTGCTAGCAATTTTTCGATTATGTGTCTATATGTTTAGTAGTCTATGGACCGATTGCGGAAAACTGCTTACGATGTCCCGCAAAGGCCACCCGAAATTTACACTCCCTTGTAAGAGTGTAGTTCTTTGTGGTGCGTTTGAATTGGTGGTGTTTTACTTTGGCCGGAGATTCATTTCGGCCGGGTGCACAAGATAGGCCCAGTAAACCGTGAAACGCAATGAGCCTGTTGCGGGAGCTGACGACGACCTAACGCAAGTCCTTGGCTACCTTAACTTTTCATCTGGAAGATCAGACTCCAAGACGCTTGCCAGTCTTAACCGTCTCTACGGTCGAGCGATCTGGGGGAGTCCCTATGCCGGCATGCCTCCGTGGCTCAGCATACAGCAATGGTTACAAGACCGACTGCTGCGACTGACCAGCGAGAATGCAACTTTTCAGCAGTCCAGTCAGGCCAGTGACGTCTTGCAATTGGTCTGGTTACATCTGTTTCCTGCATACCTTGATTTTCATCGCGACCTGTTGTTTCACCAGGAGCCGGAAGCACTCTTCAACGGTTTCTTTATCGGCCGGGCCATGGAGGCTGTGCTGCAGCAAGGTCCACCTTGGGATGAAGTCGATCGAATTGTTCCCAATGCGATTCGCAAACTCAACGACTACGTTGGTTTTCGTCCGGTAGCTGTGCTGGAAGGTCGTAAACTGGAGCCGTATCCGCATGAATGGGTTCGGCCGATACCTTTGTTTATAAAAGGTGCAGGAGTCACCGAAGGTCCGTATCATGCGGTCGTCGAAATAGCTCTACGAATATTGCAAGAAACGAACGCTGATATTTTACAACGGGCTTATTTGGATCTTGAGTTGCTTGATGAATTAGCACTCGATCCGCGTGCTTATGATTTCGATCATCCTGTTAATCGCCGTCCCAATTATCACTTTGGGCAATGGGATCCTCATGGTATCGATGGCCAGGGCTACTACCGTCGTTTCGTGATACAGCAAGTCACGCTAGATGCACTGCTAGCACGCATGAAACAAGAGAGTTTGCCCGAGGATCAATTACTCTATGAGGCTGCAGCCGTTTTAGCTGGCACGATCTTGATGGCTTCTGGTGTCAGTGGGAACAGTCCGAATACTTTTCCATCGACGATCAATTTGGCGACGCTGCTGAGTGGCATAGCTGCCTATCGCGACGAGTTCTACGACCAGTTGCTAGATAATATGCGGGGAGAGCATGCGATCAGGTTGCGAGAAGAGGAGGCCATTCGTCGGCAGGCGTTTGGTGGTGCGCGGCAGTACCTCAATCAGCAACTCGCACGCCATCGAGCGAGTCAGTTAGAGCATGTTCAATTGGCTCGATTGTTTGCACGCATGGGGAACGCAACAGCCGCCAAAGATGAAAGCGATTTTGTGCCGGTTCCAGCCGCGCGTTTGATCTGTAGGATTGATTGCCTGGTGACGGCTGGTTCTCAAGCTTTACAGCAAGGCAACTTGAAACTAGCGGCCACTATCCCAACGCAAATCATGGACTTGCTGCGTCGTGGTATCGAGTGTGGAGCGGTCGTTGATCCCTGGAATATCTTAGGATTTGCCGGTAACTTCAGTCGGTTTCATGGGCCGGAAAGCGCGGTGCGAGATCATCGGGTTGACGACCTGGTCTCACTGATGGAAAGCATCTTTGCTCTCCAGTCTCGCATATGGCGCGAAGCTGCAGCTCAAAATGATGAGGCACTCTGTCAGAAAGTATCCGAGCAGTTTCGTACCACGGCTGAGTGGTGGAGGAAATTTGCACCGCATCAGGTGCCCGATCTTGAGGCGACAGATCCGCTGGAAAGCTTTCAGTCAGCGTCTTTAGTAGCGACCGCTTTGCGGCTCTGGCATCAAGGTGGAGCTGCTTCGGGGGATGTGAAGTTTTGGGCACCGCACGCAGAACTTTTTGATTCGCCCAAGGCGTATGCTTTGGTCATCGAGGCCCTACTGGAACGCGAAGATTTTGTCGCGTCGATGGCTTTGCTGGTGCACTGGCTCAGTCAAGCAGATAAAGTTGGGCTCCAAAGTGGTTCGACGACTTTTGCCGTGTTAGCTCAGCAGTGGTTGCAGCGGTTGCAGCATCGCTTGCAGCAGGGGGATGGGGCTGGAAATTTGGGCTGGCCACTGGTCTCCAAGTTTTTTGACTTTCTCGAAGCAAACTCGGATCGTTATTGGTCGCCACCCGAATTCCATCTTTCCACCAAGCCACGTCGCGATAAATCTGTCGATAGTGCCAAGGACTTGGCGGAAGAGGGCGAGGATGAGGATGCGTCTCGATTTGACTCCGCTTACGAAGATGTCGTGTACAAAGACAGTACCAACGATGGTTTAGAAAGCTCGCTCTTCGAGGAAGAATCAGACACCGAGGATGAGTTATTAGAGGAGTCGCGAAGGCTCGAGCAGCATCTCACATTCTTGACGGCTATTGCGCAGATGTGGAAACAAGTTGCTGTTTCACCGACGCTACAGACTGTCGACACGCAGTCGAATCCTGAAGCGTTAATGCATCGGCAGATAGCCTTAAAGCATTGGTGCGAGCAGGCTGCCCTTAATGTTAAAGGTCTCAGCAAGCTGTTGGAGGATGTGCATGGTCATCGCATTCCTCGCGGTGGCACAGATGCAGATGCGATGTCGAGGTATGATCGACGTCGACTAACCAAAGAGTCGCTGGTGGATCGACTTATAAGCACGATCGTCGAGACCTCGGATGCCCGATTTTTGATGCTCGCCACCATCATTGCCTCAGGTGCAGAAAACTCGCAAGATCCCCAAGCATCAGAGAATGGTCTGGCGGAAGATGATCGTCTGGCGGTTCGTGTCTTTTCGCACTTGATGTGCGGGAATACCGAAGAGGCCAAAAATGAGTTTCCAAGTTTGGTAACAGCCTTTTGGGCCAAGCCTCTTCTGTATGTACCGTTGGCGCGAGGTGGTGACCCGCAATCGATCTCTACCGTGAGATTGCGCCGGCGAGTCATGACCCATTTATTAACTTGGCTTCCCAGGGCAGGGCTCTATTTCCAGGCAGTTGAACTTGTCGAAACCGCCCGGCACATGGAACACAATAATCCTGTCGGTAGCGGGGCAGTTACAGAATTCGATGATTTGTACAAGATTGCCTACAAGTCATTGGTTCGGTCCTTAGTGCGAAATGCATACGGTTGGCAGCAACAAATTCGCCCACGCACCTCAGCCCAAAAAGCATTTGAGGATCGAGCTTCTTATCCTCCTCCCTCAGAGATCGTTGTTGATCAATTGGAGGAAGTCGATGTCTATGGAATTAATGAACCACATAGCGATCTCTTGATACCTTTCCTTGAGCATTTAACCAAAGTTATGCTCGGGAGTTGGTTGTCTCACAGCCGAACATTGCGTTTAAGTATTTTGGAAACAGTTGAGAATGCCGCTGCTTGGAAGCGACTAGTTGATTTTATTAAGCGTTACGGCGGCGAGATCTTTACCCAGCAATTCCTCAGATTGAGCAACGTTCGCGCGATCCTTCATCAGGGCGTTGATGCATGGCTGGATCATGTTGTCGAAGATGGCGGGCAGACAGAGTTACAAACACTGCTTGATGATATTCAGGCAGGAGTTGTCGCCAGAGCAGAGGCCGAACGCCAGTTGTCCATCGTGCTGGAAGGGATTATCGACCACTACGCAGAGTATCGAGACTATAACAGCACTACAACTCAATCCGATCGAGGTGAGATGTTGTATATGTTCCTCGATTTTCTGAGGTTAAGAGTTCGTTACGACCGCGTCAGTTGGAACTTGCGGCCTGTGTTCTGGGCACATGAAATCATGGTCCGTAGCGGTTGTCATAAAGCTGCTGGGCAATGGAGGAGAGCGCTGTCGGAACGGATTGGACGCGAGGCCGATCTCTATCTCGAGCATTTGTCGAAATTGCAAGAGAAATACGCAATGCGCATGCCGACGGTCGCCGATCGATTGAGTGAGAGGTTCGTCAAGCCGATGACTATTGATCGGATGAGGGCATTGATACGGCCCGCGATTCGTCAGATCCGGCTTGGTAAAGAGACCCCCGCCTTCGATATGCTGGTGCAAGAAACAAAAGTACTGACCAAAGAGCCAACCGGAGTTGGGTTTGACATCCCTGCCTGGTTGCTTGCACTGGAAGAAGAAGTTGATCGAGCGTTAGAGCATGAGCGTTTTGTTCGAGTCGAAACAAACTACGACTCTGCAGTCCCTCTCAGGCTCATCTCAATGTCAGATTTGGAAGATCAATTGAATTCTGTTGAGCGACAAAACAGTCGCTTTTTGGAACCACCTGCTAAAGAATGAAATGCTGAGGTGGGGTGCAACATGCAGCGTCGACAATTTATGAAAGTCACTGCAAGCACCTTAGGGCTTGGTGTCTGGCAAAAAAACAGAACGCAGGCTGGTCATCCCGTTCAAGGGTCAGCGGAAATTCCAATCAGCGGAAAAGCAGAAGAGCGTCTAAAACCCTTCGATGATTTGATGTCCCGCATCCTCGCAGAGCATCAAGTCCCAGGAGCTGCTCTAGCGATATCTAAAGGTCAGGATCTAATTTACGCTCGAGGTTTCGGGTACGCGAGCCGAGAAGATCAAATCGCCGTTGAGCCCGATTCGCTGTTCCGAGTTGCAAGTGTCTCAAAGCCGTTGACTTCGATGGGAGTATTAAAGCTTCTCGAGGCAGATCAATTGGAGCTCGATGAACTCGTGCTTCCCTTGCTCGCGGATTTGTATGGTCAGAGTATAAATCCAGTTGATAAGCGGTGGGAGCAAATAACCATCCGGCATTGTCTTCAGCACACTGGGGGATGGGATCGCGATCAGGCTTTTGATCCGATTGGATCTCCGCAGAAAATAGCTCAGTCACTCGGAATTGAATTTCCAATTAAGCCCGAGCATCTCATTCGTTACATGTTTGATCAACCGCTGCAATTCGAACCGGGCTCGCGATATGCCTATTCAAATTTTGGTTATCTGCTACTAGGGCGGGTCATCGAGCATAAGTCACGAAGACCGTATGAAGCTTATGTCCGAGAGCATGTACTGCGACCCACAGGTGCACGCGTTACACAGCTTGGTAAAGCCAGAATTCAGGATAGGCAACTCAAGGAAGTGGTGTATTACGATCGCCAGAAGAGAAAAGCCAAGTCAATTCAGGTAGCCGATCAAGGACAAGAAGTGGCTTTACCCTACGGAGGTGAGAATTTTGAGGCGTTTGAAGCACACGGAGGCTGGATATCCAACGCGACGGAACTCGTCCGGTTTTCCCAGGTGCTGTGGCCTACGAGCGCAGAAGCCGTTTTCAGTCCGGCTACTATTGAGAAAATCAAAGAGCGGCCAGCGGGAAGTGCCGGTTGGGAGGATACTGGTAAACCAAAATCCGCTTTTTATGGATTGGGCTGGATGGTAAGGCCCGTACAGCAGGCGGTTTTACAAAGTTCGCCTAATATGACTCCTGCAAATCTGTGGCACGCAGGATTTATTGCTGGTTCAGAAGCTTTATTGGTATCGCGTTGGGATCAACTGAGTTGGGCTGTGTTGTTCAACACTCAGTCATCGCCGTCAGGGAAGTCTCTAGTACAAATCATCGATCCATTATTGCACCAAGCCGCCGCGGAATCTGGCCTAGCCTAGACGCCTGTCAGCATTCCGCGATACTCGGAACGAATGAGATTATAGCTTGGTATGAGGTCGTTAGACTTCTGTCGCATAGATCTTTCTGGTTTCAGATGTCCGGATACTTCCAATGTACATCAACGTCGTTGGAGCCTTCGGTACTTCTGCGACTTGCACCTTTGGCGATGATCGCTTTCATCTCTTCAGATAGCTTTCGTACGACTTCTAAGTTGGATTCGGCGATATTGTTTTTCTCACTTGGATCCTGTTGAAGGTCGAATAATTGCAGTTGCGATAGCTTAAGTGGCGTTTGCCAATCACCGTTAGCAATCTTGTCTCCGAATCCACCGCCATCAGGCCAAAAGACCAATTTCCAATTTTCCGAGCGGAGTGAAAAGCGACCATGCAATGAATGGTGTACTAGTGATTGACGCTCGGATTGTTTTTCGGATGTTCTTAATTGATTGGCAAAAGGTATGCTGTCTTCCGCTTCATTTGCAGCTAGCGGAGAGCTTACTAGTTCTGCGAAGGTGGCATACAAATCTTGTAAGCCGATCAAGGCCGAGCAGTTTGTATTAGCAGTCACCTGATTGGGCCAGCGAACAATAAATGGAACGCGGTGTCCACCTTCATAGACCTTCGACTTAAAGCCGCGGTAGGAAGCGGACGAGAAATGTCCGGCAGCTTCAAGTGTCTTAAAGTCCGCTTGATCCGAACATCCATTGTCACTGGTGAAAACGATCAGTGTGTTGTCATCAATTCCTGATTCTTCTAATTGCTGTAATATACGGCCGACCGCAGCATCGGTTTCCATAACAAAGTCAGCATAAGGATTGAGTCCACTTTTTCCCTGCCATTTTGCGGTTGGAACAATTGGGGTATGGGGTGAAGCCAGGGGGACATATATGAAAAATGGCTGTCCACTCTTAGCTTCATCCGCGCGCTCTTTTACCCAGGCGACAGCCTGATCGGTGAGTTTTTCGAGTACCTGGTTCGCATCAAAACTTTCGGCAGCAGGTCCCTTTCTGGTTCTTCCACGTTTGCCATGGAGCATCATCGGGAAATCTCTATCGACGGTCGGAATCGCGACGACTCGGTCGTTCTTGAGAAACGTGTAGGGAATCATATCCAAGGATGCTGAAATGCCGAAGAATTCATCGAATCCTCGCGTCGTCGGACCATTGAGGAAGGGACGCTCGAAATCGACTTGCCATCCCGCGGAGCCTTGTTCGATCCGATCATCGAAGTTCGTTGACTTGTCTTTGTTTTGCCACTCAAGGCCAAGGTGCCATTTGCCTGCGCAGGCTGTCCAGTAGCCTTGTCGTTTCAGCATACCAGCGATTGTGGAGCGATCGGGCGAGATCAAGGGAGGACTCATACCACCCTGAACACCACGTTGGAGTCTCGTTCGCCAATTATAACGGCCCGTCAGTAAGCTGTATCTTGTTGGAGTGCAAACAGAAGAGCTTGTATGTGCGTCGAGGAATCTCATTCCCTCGGCAGCCAAGCGATCAATATATGGTGTCGCTATTTTAGAAGCAGGATTGAATGCGCGAACATCACCTATACCGAGGTCGTCGCAAAGAATGACGATGATGTTGGGTTTTGTGACAGCCTTATTTGAATCGCCGTTTAGCTCATCGCCCTGGGAATGCGCTTGCCCACCCAATATCAAGAACAGCAGTAGGCTTAGCTTGGATAGCGTTTTCATGATGTACTCCGGGAGCGTCGATGGGAGGGACGGCTTGCCTCACCATGTGAGTGGTGTGAACTGCTGAGTGGTATTCTTAATCAACAGGAAGGCATAAACAAGTGTGGGCTTGAGTGGATCTTGGATTTAAGCGTATTGATAGAAATACGTTGGCTTTTGATACACTATGGCCTATTTGCTGCAAGGATGTTTGGAGATCTGTCTACAGCAGAAAAAATACTAGAGAGAACAACTCTCGAATACCTAATTTTGAAAGTCTGGCGTCGATTATAGTTCTCGATCGATCTTGTCGCGGTCAAGCTTGAGAATGAAGATTTGGTTACAGAGCATTGGGCTATCGGCAGTTGGGCAGACGAAAGCGATCGAATCTCCTCCTGGATTCCAGACAACCGCTTCTGGATTTGGGGATGAGCCTAGAGGGAATGGTTCACTGAGTCGAATGGTTCTTCCGCTAGTGTAACTTGTCAGGCAGATGGCGCTGTCCATGCAATGGGCTAACCATTTGCCGTCGGAACTGATTGTGAAGGCGGATTCAATCGGATGACGATTCTGCGTCCATTGTTGAGAATTGCCGTTCGCCGTCTCGACTCTCCAGAATTGGGTGACTCCTTGCGAATCATTTTTCAGCACGAAAATGTACTTTCCATCCGGAGTTGAACGGGGCCAAAATCTAGGTCCCTGAAGTCCCGGTGCTGGAGTATCGAGATGATAGGTCAGGCGGATTTGTTTTACAGAGGGAGGTGGCGAGAGTCGTATGGACTCCCAGGACGAAACGGTCTTCCAGTGATCTTCGGTGGCGTGTTGCAGGTTTTCGGGGAGGTCGAGTCGAAACAGCTCGGTAGCCTTTGAACCATCGGCCAGGATCACGTCGCCCAGCATAGCCAAGGCTCGAGTTTGCCAAGTTCCATCGGTTTTTCTGAAACCCCTGTTACCGATCCAGGCTTCTTCGTAGGCACGCTGTATTTGGTCACTTCCAGGTGTAGGAGAATCTGTGGTTTGTGACACAATTGTGCAGAAATGAGTTCCGGATTCATTTCTCGGATGACGCGGTAGTACAGAGGTTGGTCTGTTGGGAATCGCGATTCCTATGTTGCGTTGATTGGCTTGACTGCGTGCTGAGGAGATTGCATTTCGACTACATGAGTGCAGATATTCATCTTCGTAAGTGAAGCTGAGCCAATCGCCGGTTGGGGAGAATTGATGCACATGGCTACCTCCCCGTAAAGCCCCGACCGTAAATGGAGGTATGAGATCGCGAGCATCCAATATTGAGAGTCGATTAGGGGAACCGACTTCGACAATTAAGCCGTGGCGACGCGAGGGACCATAGTTCCATTGCGGATTGGCAAAATGAGGGCCCTCGATAAAGACGATTTTGTCTTCCTGGGGATGCGTCAGAACTACGCCGCACGAAGAATTTGCTGAACCCTCGAAAACTGTCTCTACCTGGCCAGATTTCGTGCAGACTCGCTCAATTCTTCGGCCATCGAAAGATGTTCCATGACGGTCGCTTCGGATATCATAATACAGCCATCGCCCGCATGGCGACCAGGCATTGACATTCGATAAAATATGTCCTGTCTGTG
>JAUMAI010000724.1:0-4288 GCA_032116775.1 Pirellula sp.
GCCTTACAAACTTTGGTGACAGACATGCCGCAATCAATCAACGCTAGGACTGCGCTCCTTATCTCATTTGGCACTCTCGACTTTGGAGCGCAATTTTTCCGAAATTCATCCAGCATAGCTTTCACGGCAAGTAAGTCTTGGGCGTTGCTCTGCTTCATAGCGACCTCCATCAACAAAAAAGATGGGGTCATGCTAGGACATGGGGCAACTTGTGTCGTTATGCGGTGATGGACTGGTTACCCTATTACTATCCTTCAGGTGGAGTCGGGTATGCAACTTGCGCCGGGGACTGTCGCGATCCGGCAGCTTGGCAAAGGATAGCAATTGGTACAACACAGTATATTGAATGGTCCTACGGTATCGGAGTCGACAACGGCATAATTTATATCGCATATACTGAATATTTTCCTTGCACTGAGCACAGAGTGCATAAAGTCAGTTATTGCTCGAACAGTTGTCTTAATTCTGCATCATGGTCAACTATCCCCATATTCTCTGCGCAAAGCTCGAGTAGTGTGAACGCGTATCGTACCAAAGGAGGAAAGCATATCCTGGCGGTGCGAGAACACATCTCGAATACCAATGTACAAAACCAAAAATTAGCAATTTGCGAGGCTAATTGTAATCAATCGAATAGTTGGACAACCTTTGTAGTCGGATCAGGTGAGTTTAGCTGGTTTGCAGCTGCAGATTTTTCGATAAACAGCAGATATTCTGTAGCTTATAAGAACGGAAATTCAGTGAATGTTATCGTTTGCGAGGGTAATTGCACATCATCACAGTCATGGCAGCATAGTCACACGGATAATACCGCTTCAGATTATCCATCGTTGGTATGTACCAACGATGGACTATTTCTTGCTAATTCTAAAGTCGAAAACAATCTTTACTATTCTTTGTATTTGGCTCATTGTGCAAACAGCTGTTCACAATCGGGCAACTAGACTTCGACTAAAATTGGCACCAACCAATGGAGCAACAGGCTTACGATAGGAAAATTAGTTGAATTTCTAGCAATCTTAGGCAATGGGTGGGGTAGGCGCCCGCGTTACCGCGTCCGCCCCCCGGAGAACCGTACGTGCGAATTTCCCGCATACGGCTCCACAGAAAGAAAATTTACAGCATGACGTATCTAGACAGGGCAGCGTAAGTGATGCGGAGTTTGGGAGGCTCAATGGGGTAGCGCTTAAATAACGCACTAAGCTCTTCCCATGTCACCTTGCCGTTTTGACTGCGCCTTCCCAGCGAGCGGCGCCAATAGCGCAGCGCTAGGTGGTGAAGCGATTTGAGGCGCTCTTGGTTACCTGGCAGGCCATAATATGTATAATGACCCCGCATGATTGAGTTTAGGCGCTTGGCCTGGGCCTCAATGGACCAGTGCATCATCTCGTGCAGTTTCTCCTGCAATTCCCGGCGTGCCTTGCCGAAGCGAGGCCCTTGAGTCTTGAACACGCTCTTATACCCACGTCCGCTCAGGGACTTGGCAAAGAAAAGTTCAAACCCAAGAAAACTGATACGTCGACGATCGCCACTACCGCCGCGAGGGCGGCGGTGCAGATCTGTCTTGTGGGTCTTGTTTTCAGCGATTTCTAGCCCGAACTGTCTAAGTCTCGCTTTTAGCAGGCTTGCAACTGTTTCTCGATCATCCTCCTTTTGGAAAACAATAACGAAGTCGTCGCAGTAACGTACAAGCTCCGCACGCCCGTTGAGTTTGCACCGGATTTTCCGTTCAAACCATAGATCGAGGGCATAGTGGAGATATATGTTAGCAAGCAGAGGCGAAATGCTACCCCCTTGTGGGCTCCCAACTTCTGTTGGAAGGCATTTTCCCTCCTCCATTACTCCTGCCTTTAACCAGGCTTCGATTAGTTTGAGCACCCTTCCATCGCTGATGCGATGACCCAGAAAGCGGAGTAGCCATCCATGGTCTAGACTCCCAAAGAAATCACGAATGTCTACCTCGTAGGCGAAGCACAGGCCTCCCCGATCAATGTGGTGGTTCAGGGTCGCAAGGGCATTGTGTGCTCCCCGTCCGGGTCGATAGCCAAACGAGCAGTTAAGAAAGTCCTGCTCGTATATTTGCTCTAGAACATCGGCCGCTGCTGCTTGAATCCCTCGCTCAATGATCGGTGGTATGCCAAGAGGGCGGAGTTTACCATCAGCTTTGGGTATGTAGGTCCGGCGAACTGCGCTAGCCTCATATTGCTCGCGATGGATCTGTCCTATCTTTGGCGGTAGAAGCCAATCGAGGTTTGCTAGTGTTTGGTCACGAGTTAAACCGTCGATGCCTGGCGCGCTCCGCTTCGCGATCTTCCCGATGCTTCGCTCGATCCGTTCGCGATTAATGTGATGCGCCAAGCTGTTAAACTTTTCCTGAGGTTGACTGCGAGCTCTTGCTGCCAATCGTTCAAGGCCTTGATCGTAGCCTTCCCGGCAGCCTCGGAGTGCTGCTGGTACTGCCACCTCTGTGTGTGACAACTCGATCATCTCCTCAACCGTCTCCTTTCTGACGATGTCCTTCCCCATGTAGTCGGCTTTCCCGACCGCAGAGTACTATGCTCGTTCCGATTCCCTTGGCCTACTACCCGCCGTCCGCTGGCAGGATGTCAGCCTCCTGCTGACCAGGTTCAAGGGCTTCCCAAGTTCACGTGGGGGCATTTGTGAGCATGCCGTGGGTCGACGCCCCCGGTAGGTACCCGTCTCACGCCAGTCTGGAGCGGGTTGCTGCCTTCCCCACAAGTTGAGGTGGGTCGGCACCTACGAAAATCAAACTTTCGAGGTAATCCCTTTCGCCTCATCGGCTCCGGCCTGCTCACGCGTCTTCCCTAGCTTCAGCGTCCCAGTTACCCGAGCCTATTCGCTGTAGGGTCGACTTCACCGCTGTCTGGCCTTTACGGTGGTGCTCTTTGCATTGCACCTGCCTCCTATCTACCGCGCTTCTTGGCGCACCAACTTATTTGTTACAGATTCACGGATGGGACTGACTAAACCAGCCTCTCTGCGTTGCGAAGCTGTTTCCACAGGTCAAACGGCAGGACACAACCGCTACCGCTGGCTTCGCTGTGACAGACTTCATAATATGCCGCTAGAGTATTACGCGCGACGCGCTGCCAATTGAATTTGGCAACCTGTTTGTGACCACGAATGCGCAATTCTTTCCGCAGCGGCTCATCGACCAATGCTAGATACATGGTCTCGGCGAGCTGATGCACATCATGTGGATTGACCATAAGCGCGGCATCACCAACGACTTCAGGAATCGACGAGGTCAACGTCGTGACGACAGGGACACCGCTGGCCATAGCCTCAAGGGGCGGTAAACCAAACCCCTCATACAAACTTGGATAAACAAATAGGCGAGCGCCTCGATAGTAGTCGCGCAAAAGTTCATCGTTAACGAAGCCTTTGAACAGCACGTCCTCTTTAAACTCTTTGACTCTCAGTGTGACCTCGGCAAAAACCGGACTTTCGCCGCCGATCAGAACCAATTTTGTACGCAGTTGTGGATGCTGCCGCCTGAGTTGCTCGTAAGCAGCCAGCAAATTACCGATGTTTTTGCGCGGCTCGAGCGAACCAACATACAAGATATAATCATCAATGCCGACTGAAGAAGGAGGCGTCGTGTCAGTCGGAGAATTCAGAAACAACTCGTCGACGCCCCAGTAGACTTGGGCAACTCGCTCTGCGCTTAAGTTGCAAAACTGCAAAAGATCATTACGTGAGTTGTTGCTGTTTGTGATGACTTTGGCAGCGCGACGCGCCAAGCGCGGCACCAGAAAGTTATAAACCGTGCGAAAGGTAAAGCTGTACCATTGCGGGTTGACGATAAAGCACAGATCATGAATATGAACAACAGAACGTCCCCGATAAAACAACGGCCCAAGATTAGCCGGCGAATGCAAAATATCAACACAATAACGGCGGGCCAGAGTCGGTAGGGTGAATTGCTCCCAAAAATAATTACGCAGACTTTCGCACTCTTTAATGCGCGAAGTCACGACAGTAACATTAGGAAATTTCCAATCCGGATTATCAGCCTGATCACTGGTTGTGAACAAAACGTATTCGTTGGTTCGGTCCATAGCGATGAGAGACCGAATGAGGTTGTAGGCGGCGCGTTGCACACCGGTACGCTTGGCAGCTAAAAAGCGCCCGTTGATCCCGATTTTCACTCGACCTCCAGCGTCGCATGAGCCGTAACAGATCGATCCTGGCATTTTTCTTAAATGGCTAAAGTTTGATCCGCCATCGACTTCCAGGAAAATAGCTTGGAGTGCGCAACCCCGTA
>JAUMAI010000725.1:0-3296 GCA_032116775.1 Pirellula sp.
TCCTTCGGCCTGCTCTCCTTGTTCGCGATATTCAAGAATCGTTCGGCCATCGCTGTTGTGTTTGTGATGGATATAGGTTTCATCCCAGCTGCGGAAGCCTTCGAAATTTTTCATGATCGGATGATCGGGCTCAGCGATCTTGGTAATAAATTCCTGACCACCATGTCGCTGAAACTGTGCACCTACCAGGGCAATGTAAGCTGGCGAATTCAAGAAGCAGTACGATGCACAATGCAGTGGAACAAAGCCTTTACCTGATCGTACATAGTCGAGCAGCGCTTTTTCCTGGTCGGGTTTGATTTCGGTAATGTTCGCATAGATCACCAAAGCGTCGTACTGATTGAGCGTTTCCGGTTCGAGAATTGCCATGCTCTCGGTGTACTCGACGGAGATGCCTCTCGAGCGCAGTACTGGGATCAGTTGAGCAGCGCGATCGGCTGGGCGATGATGACCTTGATCGCCTAAGAAAAGAACCTTGAGGTTCTTATCGGCAGCAACGGAGAGGGAGGGTTGCGCGAGCAGCGAAGCAAATACGCAACCGAGCAAAAACAATATTCGTCCAACGTTCATAAACGCGTCTCGATATGGAGCAGGTGAAAGCAACAGCTATCGGGTTCTTTAAAAACCGCAGCAAAAGGTAGGTGACAACCGCTCTCGGCAAGGAGTCGAGAGCGGTTGCAGGTAAAGTGGATAGGCTGGAGTTGGTTTACTCCAAGGTAAACTTCGGCAATTGCACGATAGCACCACCTTGCAATGCAGACTGGTGCGCACAGATACCAACGCAAGTCCAGTTTGCACTGGTGACTGCATTGGGCCATGGATCACGATCTTCGATCAGAGATGAGACGAATTCGTGCACCAAGTGAGGATGCGATCCACCATGACCACCACCCTGGATGAAGGACAAATGATCTGCGTCCTGAATCGTTTGCGTAAACTTGCGAATCGGCTCAGGCAAAAGATGAGCAAAGTCAGGCACGTCAATCAGGGAAGCGATCTCATGTTCTGGCTTCTTGGCGGTGTGGAGCACGTGCGGCTGGCCTTCTACTAAGGTCCATTCAAAACTCTTCTTGGTGCCGTACACGTCAAAGCTTTCTCGATACTGCCGAGCGGTATCGTACAAGAAGCGCCAGATGTGACAGGCTACATCGCTTTCTGCAATCTTGATATGGCAAGATTCCACAGCGAAGCTGTTACCCGACTTGCGACGAATGTCTTCTCGCACCGTGCCACTACCGAAGCAAGAAACGTATTCTGCTCGGCCATTGAGCAAGCCCAAGCATGGACTTACCACGTGCGTGGCATAGTGCATCGGAATCATCTTTTCCCAGTAATCAGGCCAGCCATCCATATCCTGTGGATGGGATGCAGCTAGATACTGAATCTTGCCCAGCTCACCTTTCTGGTACATTTCTTTGAGGAAGAGGAATTCGCGGCTGTACACAACCGTTTCAGCCATCATGTACTTGAAGCCTGTCTTCTTGACCATGTTACAGATCTGCTGACATTCTTCGATCGTAGTGGCCATTGGGACGGTGCACATCACATGCTTGCCCGCTTGTAAAGCTTCCAAGCTCATCCAGGCATGATCGGGGATCGGTGAGTTGATATGGACGAAGTCGACATCGGGATCGTTGAGCACATCTGCATATTGGGTGTACCGCTTGGCGATCCCAAATCGATCCCCTACGGCATGGAGTTCAGCTTCATTGCGACGACAGAGTGCTACGACCTCTGCATGGGGATGGGCTTGGTAAATCGGAATGAACTCCGCACCAAATCCTAGTCCGATCATGGCCACTTTGACTGGTTTCACCGACATGGCAGAATCCGTTTCTTCAGTAGGAGAGGGGGAAATAACGAGCTTTTTCGACCTGTTCAGTATGGATGGGCGCAGCGCGCTTGACACTGAGAAAAAGCGCATTCAATATAAGGTTTTTTACCGAATGGGCCTATGGCCTCCGGCAGCCGGCCCAGGTCTTAACGAGAAATTTAGGCCTTCAGGGGAAATTCGATGACACGCAAATCGGTAGCCCTGCTGGTCGAGACCTCCAATGCCTATGCCCGAGGTTTGGTGGAAGGGATTACCGATTACCTACATGAGCACCCAGGGTGGTCGATCTACTTACCCGAACAGCAGCGGTCGGCAGAGGCACCGCGCTGGTTAGCGCATTGGCAAGGAGACGGAGTCATCGCCCGTATCGAGACTCCGCAAATCGCTGCAGCGTTGTCGAAGCTCAAGATTCCCGTCATCGACGTCAGTGCCGCTCGCCCGCTTCCCGACTTGCCTTGGGTTGAGACAGACGACAAGGCGATTGCTTGTCTAGCCGCCGAGCATTTGTTGCAGCGCGGCTTTCGCAATCTGGCCTATTGTGGTGAGATCGGCTTTAACTGGAGCCGGTGGCGCGGCGAAGCGTTTCAGCAAGAGGTACTCAGTCGCGGCGCCAAGTGTTATCACTTCGAAAATGCCACGCGCGGTCAAGCGGGTTATCGTTGGCAAGAGCAAATGGATCGTCTCTCTCACTGGTTATGCCAACTACCAAAACCGATTGGGATCATGGCTTGTTATGACATGAAAGCCCAGCAACTGCTCGATACGTGCCGACAACTTGGTATCAATGTCCCTGACGAGGTAGCGGTTGTCGGAGTTGATAATGATGAATTGCTCTGCAATCTCTGCGATCCACCTTTGAGCAGTGTTATTCCCGATGCACTTCGCACCGGATATCTAGCGGCTGAGTTATTACAGCAAGCGATGTCGGGCAAGAAGGTCGCTGCGGAAGGACATCTCATTGAACCGTTAGGTGTTGCCACACGACAAAGCACAGATGTCTTAGCTATCGAAGATCGAGAGATCGCTAATGTAGTTCGCTATATTCGTTTGCATGCCTGTACTGGAATTACTGTCAAAGATATCTTGCGCGATATTCCAATGTCACGACGCGTACTGGAAAATCGATTTAAAAAACTGATGGGCAAAACACCTCATGAGGCCATACTCCAGCAGCGACTGGAACGCGTGAAGATATTGCTGCGCGAGACAGAATTGCCCCTGGATAAAATCGCTAGCCAAACCGGCTTTGAGCATCCAGAGTACCTCAGCGTAGCCTTCCGTCGTCATTTCGGTGTACCACCTGGTACCTATCGACGCACACATGCCTGAGAGATCTGAGGCTACAGGACTCTACGACTACTAGTGCACCCCTCTCTCTAAAGAGCTCTTTGCTGCGCTGCGAACTCATTAAGGAGAGAGAGAAGAATTTAAGTTCAAGTGCTCCCCTCGCCCCCGGCGTTTT
>JAUMAI010000726.1:0-4062 GCA_032116775.1 Pirellula sp.
ACGTAGCCATTGGGGCGCAATCGCACTACCCACACCGACACCCGTAAGCGTCAGTAGCGATCGCTCCAAAAATCGGCGACGTATGATTGGATGAGCGGTGGTCATTTTAAGAAGCCTTGTAACAGTTTCTTGATCGAGCGGTCTATGGGTGATGTATTGTTCTACGATAAATGCGTTTGCGGCCAGGTCGCCATGCGACACACAATTTCTCGCAACTGACGCTCTAAGGGATAACTCTTTACCTCTTGGAGAAGTGAATCACGCTGCGCATCTGCTGGATAAATTGCCAAAAAATGGCGTTGGAGATGCTCTATCCAACGTATCGGTTCAGCTGCCTGAATACTCTTCGCGTATTCCAATAAACTAGTCTTACCAAAACGAGTGTTGCTGTCGTGCATCAACTTATGTAAGGCATTCGCTCGTGCCACTAGTGTTGATGAGTTTATCCATGACCGACCACCTTCCCAACCTTTGACATTCGGTGGGAAGTAGAGGCTCTGGCCCATTTGCGTTAGACCTTCAGAGACGAGCTGCAAGTTTCCTGTCATCTGAAGTGCCTGCATCCATCCGAGCATCCATTCCAATGGAGAACGAATTTTTCGATTTCGTGTCAGTTGAGAGAACATCAAGTTGCTTGATAGGATTCGCTGTAAGACCGGAGCAATTTTTAACTTGTCTTCGCGGAATTGGCGAGCTAATGGTTCGAGCAACTGTGGAGAGGGTTGCGGTTCATCGGCGATAAAAAAGCGGAATAGCTTCGATACAATGAATCGCGGTGTGGCTTCGTGGTTTAGGACTACATCGATAGCCTCTTCGCCAGATTCGATATTTTTGATACCTAGCAGTTCCTTGGTGCCGGGGTCATGTTGAAAGCGATTGAAGCGGAATTGTAGTCTTCGTACTTCCCAGCCTGTGAAACACCTCGCTAATTCCTGCACATCTCTTTCGCTGTAATTGCCCTCACCCATGCAAAAAAGTTCCATCAATTCGCGAGCATAATTTTCATTCGGATGAGCTTTGCGATTGTACGCACTATCGAGATAAAGAAGCATGGCAGGATCTTTGGAGATGGTATGCACCATTTCAGGGAAAGATCCCATAGCGAGTTGACGCAATGTCATGTTCTGCTGATACATCGCGTGGATGTCATTTACTTTGTCCGCCCCGGTTGCGAAATGACCGTGCCAGAAAAGTGTCATTTTTTCTAGCAACGGTTGGGGTGTGTTCAGCATTCGATGCAACCAACCGACGGAAAGTTGGCGGAGGTTACCTCCAGCGACAACCGATTTGCCAATTTCTGATGCTGTAGTTTCGTACTCTGAAGTATTGCCTGAATCGAAGAGACCTTTGATGGTCTCATCCAGGGAGTTAGCTATGGCCTGATCGAGTTGCTTCGGTGTTTGTCCGAAGGTGGCGCGACGTAATAAGTGACTCGCGGTACTGTAATCCCACGGTATATCTTCCGAAGGCTGCCACTTATCCCACGCCCATTGTGGATCAAGGTCACTCCAGTCTGAATATGAGGGCATGTTGTAATTCCTTGGTCAATAGCTGGGTATTGCGAACGATGAGGTTCCTATAAAGGTCTGTGCATCATTCCTCCGCTTGATTTGCGATTGTGCTTACAGGAGTGACCACAAATACGTAAATACCTAGCTCGTTTGTAGGGAATGCAAAGTTGCAATGCGACTTAAGTTCACTGTGCATACCTAAGGAGGATACGATGCACAAAAAGCAATGCCAGAGCTTTTCTAAAAAACGAGTGAGGCTTACGGGGCGACCAAGTCAAGGGTAAATTCAAGTTCCGCTGTATCTCCTACTTGGAATGTCGCAGACAGTTTCGAAGCTAGTTCTAGAATTCTCATGCCAATGTTGAATTCCGCTTCTGCTTCCTCACGGCTTTGTCCTTTTTGCAACATATTATTCGTAATGATTTGCGATCTGTTTGTCTCTAGCGACTCTCGCACGGCAGCAGCGCTAACCACCACGCTCGTGTTTAGGGTTTTGTTGCTGCTTTCTTTTTTTGGAGGAGTTTGTTCAGATTGCGGCTTAGTCAGGTATCCATGAATCTGGCGGGCCAGATGTTCGGTACTAGAGAGGATCATATAGTCACCAACTAGTACCAGGCTGGGTGTAAAGTTATAAGCGATGGGTACTTCCTTCGAAGCAGGTTGGGTTTCATCCCAAACATACTTAGCGATCAGCAAATCGGCATCGTCGATCTTGTCCATCTCTTGATCAAATTGAGGTTGTCCATTCATCGCCCCAGCGATATTGATGAAACCGATGAAACTTTGATAGATCCGCTTCAACTCGCGTCGCATCGTCTTGGGTTCTTTTAACTTACCGACTATAGCAAACGCAGGGATCTTAACCGCGGGAATCGGTGCACCATCTTCAAAATGAGGTGGTAAAGCAATGAGTCTGATTTCAGGCTGGAAGGCACCTAAGATTTCTTCGCCGAAATCTTTACCGGAGAACAACGTGGTCAATGTGCTTTCCGCTTGAGCCAATTGATCGTTAACCTTTTCACCAAATAAATCACCGGCATGAAGCCACAATTGCGAAATGTTGCGATAGGTGGTCAATGAGGCAAGCTCATTGGGAAGTGATAAGGGGGGCTCTGCGTTGCCCGAAACTTCAGGGCCAAAGAAGAAGTCTTCGCCTTCAGTGAGCCAAGCTTTATCGAAAGGAGTGTTGAGCGAAAGCTTTATGGAAGAGGCGTTCGCCTGTAGGTGGCCGCTGGCTTCCGGCGTGTTGCGAAGGATTGTGAAGAGGCCTCCAAAAAGCAATTCGGCACCGAAATCGTCCGGTTTTTTCTGTAGCAGTTCCTTGGCGACTCCCGCTTCTCGCAAGCCATTTACGTCAGCATAGAACCATAGCAGTTTATCCCCTGTTAGTGCTTGTTTCGTTTTGTGAGATATGAAATTCTCTTTCTGCGACAAGCTCCGGCCAGGGCCATCTAAAAAACGATCGATAATCGCTTTACCAAGATCACCTTTGTTGACGACGACCAAATACTTACCGAGTAACGCAAAACCACCTTGCGGCAAACGATAAGCCTTTACGCCTCGATAATCGGCTGATGGTAGTGTTCCATCGTCTCGGCCTTGTAACTGAGCTGCTTTATTGACTAGTTCATTCACGATTTCCTGTTGTGTGGCTTCATCTTTTCCTGCAATGATCAAGGCGAGACCATTGGTGGCACGGTCTACGGCTATAGTTATACCTGATGCACTGATCTCACTGAGCAATAGCGGTAGCTTCTTGCCGAGCGTGATCTCTGCGATTTGCAGACCGTTTTTGGCTTGCGCTAAATCTGGATTATTCCAGATGTCCTGGAAGAGGTCGGTCGCTGATAATCGCTCGCGAAGTGGGTGTTGCCACAATGTTTCAAAAGAGACAGCCTCTGCGTAAATGGCTACGGAGTCGGGAAGCAGTTCCGTAGGATGGGCAGGCGCTTGTCCTTGGGAACCAGGCTCTGTTCCTTCTTGAGCAAGTGTTGCAGTAGTGAGTATTGCTACCGTGATGAGAATCTTAAATGCGATTCTACCGGGGCAGAATGTCATACGGGGCCGCAGCGCTACGTGCGATGGCATCTTAGGGTACCTAAAGCGAACGGAATTCAGCCAATGGACTCTAGGTATAGTTTTACTTCGGGGGGGCGACCGTTAGCCAGAGGTTAGAGGAGTTTTCGTCGCCGAATGTGACCGGATACGTCATTTGTGGGTTAGCGGTCGACTTAACTAAAACCTTTAGTGGACGCGATAAAGCCAGAGATGACTGAATTGTAAGCTTGATTTGTTTGGAGCTATCGCCTTCCTTTTCCGAGAGGCTGGAGGTTAGGGTTAGTTCCGGTGGGAGTGGATTGCTTGGATCCGTAACTAGCTCCGCTTGCAGTGGTTCAGAAAATCCATCTAGCCGTTCGACCGTGAGAACAACCTCAGTTGGAGTCGCTGGTTTGCCTTCGATATGATCGATGGTCGATTTAATAACAACTCGAGGTGCCACAGGTTCCGCGGTCACTCGGTACAGGAAATTGCTGCCACCGCCTCCCTCTGC
>JAUMAI010000727.1:0-3408 GCA_032116775.1 Pirellula sp.
ATCTCGTGGATTCAGATTAATTTACATGCACGATCAGCAACACAGAGTAGAGATGTTTGGCTGCGATTTACGAGCCTACCAGAACTCTATCGAATTCGCTGTGCCAGGATCGAGAAACCTTGTTCGTTCTTTTTTTCCCAAAATAGATAGACCACTGGAGACTGTAGCGATGCTGAAACGAGAGTGGGAAAACTCGCTTTGGAGTCAACTTTTTCCCCCGTGACCTGGCCAGGTTTGACGAGCATTAAGTCTCCTTCTCTTTGGCTGGTCCAAGTGACGTAGACTCCCTCCGGATCATTGGCAATCCATGGCTGTTCGCCGGTACCAAGGAGTTGCTCGGTGTTATTCTTGGCGCTGGCTAAGAAGATATTACGATCGCGGCGCCAGACCGTAAAAACATCTCCATTCTTCGCTTTCGCGACCATTCCACCATCCATTGGGCACATGTTGAGTCGCCAAGTCCCCTGCCCCAATCGAGTTGCTTTACCGAAAGTTGTTCCTTGATCTTGAGATGATACAAGGTACATATCTCGATTTCCCTCGAGGGAGTTGCGAAATAGAACATGGACCGAATTATTGTCGGTGAAGATAGATGGATGGCAACATTCGCAGATACTGCCATCTGGCGAGCGATAAACCAAAACGTTTTTGCTCCATGATTTGCCATTGTCAGTCGACTTGGAAGCAAATAGTTTAGTGCCTTTCTCGCGTAGATCTAGCCAAACACACCATAGAGTTCCATCGCTAGCAGCCGCCATTGCATGAAGTCCTTCGCGAGCGGAAGCATTTACATCGTTTACCTGGATGGGGCCATCCCAGGTGTGGCCGTTGTCTAGAGAACGGTAGGCTAAAACGTCTCCATCCTTCCCTTTACCCTCAGCTCCTCCAATCGCAGTTACGACGATTGCTTTTCCGGAGTGAGCGATGCGAGGTCCGCGGCGCATTCCGAGCGACATGTTTGGGATACGAAATACGGCTTGGGGGGCAGTGCATTTATGATCGTCGATCCTGCAGTAATAAACTTGTTCACCTTCGCCAAAAGTAACATGGACACTTCCATTGGCGGAAATACATGCTTGGGGCTGTTTGGCTCCTGAGGATTCGTTACCTTGAACAATTGTAATCGGGTCTGATCCGCTAGCGATCGAGGCTGTTCCCAATGCAAAAAGGCATAGTAAGTATTTAATCATTCGTTGAATTCCCTGTCATCGAAGACTTCGGTGCGGAACCAAATAAATAAAATAAAGCGGGTGTTACAACTTGATCTAATGTGGTGGAGGCAAGCATTCCGCCGAATAGCACGACAGCGAGCGGGTAAAGGATCTCTTTGCCAGGCTCTCCGAAACCAAATAGTAACGGCACAAGCCCAACGAAACTTGTCATCGCTGTCATCATAACTGGGGCTAGTCGCTCAAGACTACCGCGGATAATCATTTCTTTTCCAAAGGGCATCCGTTCCTCGTCCATTAGATGCTGGTAGTGGGAAATCATCATAATTCCATTTCGGCTCACAATGCCGATCAGTGTTATAAAACCGACCCAATGTGCCAGGGAGAGATGAGTTGCCTCAACCCAGACTACAGGCCAGAGATACCATGCGTTTCGGGAAAGTTCTTCGGAGCTTGGTTGATTTACGAGCAGCAGTGCGACAATTGCTCCAAAGGCAGCGAGAGGAATATTAGCGATGACTTGCAAAGCCGCGCTTTGAGATTTGAGGGCTTTGGTCAACAGAAGGTAAACACCGACGATGCTGAGAGAGGCTAAAATCCAAAGCCGGAAGGTGGCTGCTTGCTGGGCTTCGAACTGTCCGCTGTATTCTATATAGTATTCCCCTGGCAGCGTTTGAAGCGATTGCTCAATCGGTTGAAGCGATTTTTTGATATCGCTAACAACACTGCTTAAATCCCGCCCCTGTACGTTGCAGAAAACAGCGATACGGCGTTGGACATTTTCGCGATTGAGTGCATTAGGGCCAGTTGTATCAAGCACTTCTGCGACCTGTGATAGTGCGACCTTGGCTCCAGAGGGAGTTTCCACAATAGTGTCTTCGATGACGGTAGGATCTTTTCGTGAATTTTCGTCGTACCACACCACCAGACTAAAATACTTATCTTCCTCAATCACTTGTGAAACTACCCGACCTTTAAAAGCAGTTTCAAGAAGCTGCGCAATATCACCAGGTGCAAGGCCATAGCGGGCTGCCTGTTCACGTTTGATTCGCATCTGTAGCTGGGAGATTTCTATTTGCGGTTCGATTTGTAAATCGACAATACCTTCGATGGATTGCATCCGTGATTGAATGTCGTAACCGGCATTTCGTAATTCGCGGAGATCGGGCCCAAAAACTTTCACAGCTATCTGCGCGCGAATCCCAGACATCATGTGATCGAGACGGTGCGATATAGGCTGACCAATGTTAACGGCGGCACCTGGAATGCTAGAAATTCGCTCACGTAAGTCTGCAAATACTTCTTCCTGAGGTCGACCACGATAGTCAAAGCTCCAGAGGTGGGCGATAGGAATGACTCTGAGGATTTCGAAGAACAAGCCTGGCTTGTCGATTTTATGTTCGGCAAACCGTACCTCAAATTCTGTGTTGTTAACACCCTCTGCATGTTCGTCTAGTTCAGCGCGGCCGGTACGTCTTGCAACCGAAAGGACTTCTGGCACCTCGATGATGAAAGATTCAACTCGACTTGCAATACGTTGACTTTCCTCCAGCGACGTACCAGGTTCCAGCCGCAGATTGATTGTGGCAGTTCCTTCGTTGAAAGGTGGTAGGAATTCTCCACCCATAAATGGGAGCGTAATACAGCTTGCAAGTACAAGAAGTGAGACACAGCCTAGTACGGTGCGCGGGCGATTCAGCGTCCAGCGTAAGACTCGTTCATCGAGGGACTTCAACAATCGGAGTATGAGAGGCTCTCTTTTGTTTTCTAGGAATGGAGCCCTTGGTAAAAGTACGCTTGCAAGAACGGGTGTAAAGGTAAGGGAGACCAGCAAGGAACAGAGCAAGGCCACGATATAGGCGATTCCCAAAGGGGCGAAGAGACGGCCCTCGAGACCCGACATCATAAAAAGCGGAACAACGACCAGTACTACTATTAATGTGGCATACACAATCGAGTTACGAATTTCACTTGAGGCAGAGAAAATAACATCCATCGCTTGTTTTTGCAGCGCAGCAGGAAGTTGTTTGTTCTCACGCAGGCGACGGTAAATATTCTCGATATCCACAATAGAGTCATCGACCAAATCGCCTATAGCTACCGCGATTCCGCCAAGCGTCATCGTGTTTATGGTTATTCCTAATAAGTGAAAGACGATGATGGTGAGCAGAATAGAGAGTGGCATCGAGGTCAAGGAGCTGACGCTGGTTCGAAAGTTTCCCATCAAGAGAAACAGTAT
>JAUMAI010000728.1:0-2409 GCA_032116775.1 Pirellula sp.
CCTCACTCCATCCGTAGAAAACGTTCATTTTTCGCTTGTCGACGGTATTGGTTTCGAACGCCAGTTTCCAGAGATTCCCTTCCTTGAATTCTGCCTCAACCGGAGTCGGGGTTCGCTCCGAGGTTTGAGTCACAGCCCTGGCGCTATAGCAGACTTCTGGAGTGTGAACGGCAATCGGGCCCTTGGGTCCGAAGACGACGAAAACATTCACCGATTCACCTGTTGTCTGATGGGTGTAGAGTCTCGAAATATACCCTTTAACCTCAAGCATTTTTTCCACGCTATCGTCCAATTTCGAATCCTGAGTGCATTTCCAGGGACCGATTTCGGTTGGAATCTCCGAGAGTTTTTTACCGAGTGAGACGATATCTTCAGAAACTCCCCACCGATTTGAGAACAGACCGTGCGAAACACCCCCTAACAAAAGCAGAGCTAGGGCAGTACCTACCCCAATAAACCACTTTTGGAGGTCTCTCCCATGAGCGACCCTATCGTCCTGACCAACTTGCTCGACAAGTGGTTTATCGATTTCCTTTGGTATGGAAGCCGTCGGATCGATTGCCTGAGTACGGTTTTCGGGATCAACGTTATCTGTGGATTCAGTGGACATAGTTTTTTCTGCGGAATATACAGTATGAATTGGGCTAAAGTGAATTCGAGGTTCGATCAGGGCGTTTCCTGCTCGAAGCGTTCGAGTTCCAATTGGTCATCTGGAGTAAGGATTGACTTTCGTAAAGCAACAGGGCTTACTTTCGGCTTCAAGCGATTGGCTTCTTCGTCCCGAGATGCGCGACGAAGTGCCAGATACAAGTGGAATAGAACTCGTGGATCATCAGTCGCTGACGCTGCGATCTCTAGAATAGGGATCGCTTCGTCGACTCTATTGGCCAACATCAAAATTGCAGCTTTTGAATCCAGAAGCAAGGGTTGTTTTCCGGCGATCCTAATCGCCTGATCGATCAGCGAAAGGGCTTCCGTCGTTCCATCGGGTTGTTCACCGAGAAGAATTGCTAAGTTATTCAGAGCAATAACATCATTGGGCTTGAGCTTGACGATCTTTCGGTAGGCATCGATCGCTTTGTTTGACTTTTTCTGAGCCAGCCACATGTCAGCGATCGACAGAAGCAATTCGGCGTTGTCTTCGTTCGAGCTACCGATAGCAGAGAGGGCTTCGTCTCCTTGATCGGCTAGTTCTTCGGGGACAGAACCCACGGACAGCAACCCAGCTAGCAATCTAGCAATCTCGGGCGTTTTCTCCTTTTTTAGCTTGTCGAGCAAATAGCGAATCGCACTTTGTTTGGCATTTTGGTCTTCAGATTTTGCCAAGCTTCTTACGTAGTTGGTTCCCCGTGTCGCGTCCAATTCAAAGGATTCTCTTAAGATATCCTCGGATTCGACATCTGCCCCAAGTTCGCCGAGGGCACTTCCAGCCTTGGCCAGCACCTCAGCCTTTTGAGCCGAATCGGCGCCCTGACCAAGCTTCGCGAGTTGTGAATCCTTCCAGGCCAAAATGAGCGTCGTAGCTCTCTGCGAATTCCCGGAAACATTCTGAAGACGAGCTCTTAGGAACGCCGTCGCGAAGTGGTCGGCATCCTGTGCATCAAGTCGATCGGCGATATCATTGGCCTCAACGATACGATCCTGATTCAATAAAAAGTCGCCGTAGGTGTACAGATATTCGACAGATGCTTGTGGATTTTTCGTCAAGGTATTTAGTTGCTTACCGGCAAGAGAGAACAGTTGCTGTACTTGGGGATTCGCTGGATCCTGTAACTGTGCCATGTTCGCATTGACAATATAAACAGACGCCAATCGAAAGCGATCTTGGTCCATCCGATTTTTCGGATCCTCTACTAGCGACTCCAAAAGATACTGCGCCATGGCAAGATCCTTCGGCTTACCCTTTCTTGCCAACAGTTCTGCTCTTAACCTTTTATCATCTGGATTCCCAGAGTACTGATCATTTTCATAAACTTTTTCAATCGTTTGCCAGTCAGCATCGGAGCCACGATTTGCCAACAGTGTCACATAGGATCTTCTGGCTGTGCCGCTTTGGTCCGTGCCAGATTCGTAGAGAACCTTAAATAGTCCGATCGCTTCGTCCTGTTTGCCCTGCGCCACGTACAGACGGGCAATCAGGCCGTCTATCTCCATCGGATTTTTCGCGGATTTCCTCGCTTCAAGCAACGAATTGTTGGCCAAATCCATGCGGTCCAACGCTTGATACATGTTCGAAAGTGTCAATTGCTTGGATGTTGGTTCTATATCCGAGCCTTTAAGAGATTCGAGGAGCTCCTCAACCTTCTCTGGTTGCTTCGTGGATAGGTAGAGGCCAAAGGCTGCATTGTAAACAGGAATACTTCTTCCGGAGGCCAGTTCCAAAGCGTTTCGAAGAGCGTCATTAGCCTT
>JAUMAI010000729.1:0-6997 GCA_032116775.1 Pirellula sp.
GAATCGATTTCGAGCAATTCTGGTGCGATGGGACAAAAAACTGAGCAACAACATCGCAGGCTTACACCTTGCATGCGCTTACATCACATTTAAACGTGCAGGGGGGGTTCGGATAGGCTCTAAGGTCCCTAGCACATGGCCAAGACGATCGCAAGTGGTGCCGGGATGACGAACGATTGGTTGGCCGAGCAAGGAGTTTTGAGTCTCAAGAGCTAATGAGCCGAGCTTGCTCATTTTCGTTGAACCGCCCGGTTGCGGACCCGCATCCCGTGGTGGTGCCGTGAGGCTGCCCGGCAACGGGCATCCTTACCGGATTTACACCGTCTCCGCAGGTTGCGACGACGCAAAGTCCGCTAGTTTGTCGATAACCTTCCGCATTTCCTCCGGAACCTCTTCTCGTTTCATCGCGTCAATCACCGCAGTTGGAGTAACACTAATACCGTGCAATCGCTGAAGTTCACCATTGACATAGCTAAATGCTTCTTTACCTGGAATCAAAGCAATGCGTATATCTGAGTCGCTCCAACGCTGATTGAATTCTCGAACTGACTGTTCGTTGTAGGCGGCTTCGTCTGCCCCGGAACCGATCGATCTTTCGTATCTTCGCCTTTCCGTGAGATGCTGCGCAAGAACATAGTCCTTTTTATACGATGCAAAATCCTCTAGAACCACATTCGCATCAAATGTACAGATTTGATGTTTTCCGGACCGTTTAGCGCGATCCGCAATATTCTTCTCCGCAGCTCTGTTTATTGCCTCCGGGACGAGCAGAAAATTCTCGATTTCCTTGCGCGAATGGATAAGCGAGAAGTCACAAAAGCGACTGCATTCAAGCATTATTGCGTCTCGCTCGCTGTTTGATCGATAATCACGGTCGAGAATTGCGCCAGCATGAATTGTTCCTCCTAGCGTTGTTTCCATTCCAGCCTTCAGATTCTTTATTCGTTGCGGGTTGAATCCCTCGACGGGAACCACTGCAAAATGCGCTCTACTACTAACTTTTTCGACTCCAAGTTTTTGTGCGAAGCGCCCTAAGATTTGGAAGTCCTTTCCCTCGACAAAAACGGCTCGTCTCGTTTTGGCCAGCTGCGTAAGAATAGGATTAAGATTCGATCCTAATATTGTAAATACGTTGGCTAATTGCGATGAGTCCTTGATACGCCGTGCGACTTCCAGTTTTTTATCGATTACTACGATATCGTCGGGTTCCGCTTCGGTAATGATTTCCGTCGAGTGCGTAGCGAGAATAATGTCTGGTCCTAAATTTCGAAGGAGTCCTAGCAACTGCCTCTGCAGATCCGAGTGAAGATAGATGTCTGGCTCGTCAATCAAGAATAATGCTTGATCAGACGATTGAATTAGATGTGTTAGCATCTGACACCAAACCTGGAACCCGAAACCAGACCAAAATATCTCTCTTGGGATTCGTTCTTCCGGACAAAACATAAAAAGCTTCGGTTTCTCTAAGCCATGCTCCACCTTCGGCGGTTCAATATCCATACCCGGCCAAGTACGTGCTAACGTGGCTCGAAACTCAGCAAATTTCTCGGGATAGTGGTACCAAATGTTGCGAAAGTTGCGTGATGCAGTGTAGTTGAAAAGCGCCCTCCGTGCCGCATCCTTATCAAACAACTGTTCGTTGTGATCAACAGGCCCGAGAATTGGCGCAAAACCAATTGGGCAATTGAATTGTTTCTTGAAGGTTGTAGGAGTTAGGCAGGGTTTCTCTGAGTGACCGATCAGATTGCATCCACCTTGCGGTTCAAAATAGAGAAGGAGTGAACTTCCGTTTGAAAGCTTGAACGTGACCGATGCCGGTTGAGCGTCGTCATAATTGTAAAAGATATTCTCTTCGGCAACTGAAATGGACCCGAGATCAACACGATAACCGTGTTTTTCACCGCTGGGACCAGAAACCACTTCTGGTTTTCGCGAATACGCCTTTCGCAATGCTATAGCCAATATTCGAAATGCGGCAAGAACCGTAGACTTACCTGCGTTGTTCGGACCAACAAGCACATTAAAGTGACGCAGCTTTAGAGAGAATTTCTTGAATGCCTTGAATCTCTCAAAATCAACTCGCGTGAAGTGGTGTCGATCGGGCATGTGATTTCTTAAAGGTGTTTACCTATGATGACCTATTGCGAGGAGAAGACGTCCCCATGTTAATGCGTTGTGATCGAACGCTTCGGCTCATCATTTTGTTCAACCTCCGGCGGTCTAATCTTGACGTTTGGCGTTCGAGCCTTTTTTGCGGGGCGGACTATTTCGACTTGTTCGTCGGGATGCACCAGCAATCGAGGGGTTATTTGGAACACTCGTTTTGATATTGGGGTTATTTTTGCTGGCATTTGGGTTTCCTTCCAAGGAGAGTTCGAAACGTTGCAGCATCATGTCAGATGCGAACCTATGGACAAAGTCGTGTTTGTATTGTTCCATGAAAAATTGTTGCAGAATTGTCAAAAGTGTCAACTCGTAGTCTTTTGGCTGCCGGACATCAGAAAACAAATGCCTGGCCTCGCGGAAATCTATCACAAAAGAATGCGAGGGGTAATCCCGGATCAGTCGTTGAACGCAGTCACGCGTTGCGCCAAGGCGAATCCCATATTCCTGGGCAACTGTAACAGATCGCTCAAGTTCCCCCAATCGAGATAGTTCGATTTTCCCGGAAATCGGGCTGAACAAACCAACGGACAGTTGCGTCGCAATCTCGGCAGCAGTTTGTGTTGTGATGTTCGCGCGGCTTTTGGCTCGCACTTGTATAAAAAATTCTTCCCATTTTGAGAATGCCTTATCACAAAGGTAGTCTAATGCTTGAGATATTGCCAAGCCGGACGTTCTGGTCAGGAACTCATCAGGGTCAAAAATTTGCACGTCAAGTGGGCCCAGTTCTCCGTATTCATCAATTATCAACTCTTTCGCGCCTAGCGCTACAAGAGTACCTGCGGACTTACACTCTGCTGGTACCATTAGCGAAAACCTGCCGTAACGTGTTTGGAACATTCTCGCGATCTTGAATGCGGCATCTGCGTCACCACCGGGCGTTGTTAGGATCAGCGTACACTGCCTGTTTGATTTGGGCTGCAACAGCTCCTTGAAGTAGCGATCAAGGTCCGTAAAGATCTCACCGCTATAAAAATAGATATCTGTGTTCAAGAGGTCTGACCCACCAAAGCATTTGGTCAACACTTTGTCGGATTTTGGAATTTCAATTTTGTGTTCGTCACAGAATAACTTCATAGTGTTTTCTCAGGATATACGAAAGTGGACAGAGGCCACGATTCACCGATTTCGCGGCACGTAAACTCACCATCAGGAAACGGTCGATCCGCTACTTCGGTGCAATCGATTGTTCGCCATCACAGACTCAAGCTTGCGTTGGAGTTCCTCCACTTCGCGTTCAATGCCAGCATATTCATCGGTGAGTTGCTCTTGACTCTTGGACGCAAGGCACTGCATTATCAATCCAGCCGACCTGAGAATTGTGACAACATCATCTGTTGGTGTCAAAAGGTTCGCACGCGCGAAACGATCAATGGCATCCACGCTGACGCCAGCGAGTTTTTCACACCACCAATCGGCCTTATTAACGGCACGGAGCAATCGCCTCTGTGCCGCCATACGATTATTAAACTCAATTCCGCGTGAATCCATCATTTCTTAACCTTGTCATCCAATCATCAATAACCGCGAGTTCCGTCAACCGATTAAGGCAATCCTCGTCAGTTATTTCTTTTCCTATTGCCCGGGTCGACAGGAGCCTAGCTCGCAACAACAAATCAAACGCATCAGGCGTCAACGGAATACTGTCATTTCCCATTCTAAGAGCAGAGTCTCTCGAGAAACAAGCCTGCCCCTGAACACCAAGTAAATAGCAAGTTGCGAAATTCCGAATCGCCAAAAACATTGCAGAGAGGTCAAATACCCTTGTGTCGCTCGAAGCCGTGAATGAGCTATGAGCATCCCTAAACAAACGGTGAAACTTTTCGCAGTCTGTTACAGCATTCAAGTAGGGTGACGGGTTACCAAGTTCTTTAATGACATCGTTGCCATCACATGAAAAAACGAGTCGAGACTCTCTCGAAAGATGCCAAGCGAATGGATTACCATCGCGCCAAATTTCAGCAAGTCGCCGGCGAGAGTAAACCGAATAAACACAGGGGTCGAATCGAGAATCGAATTCATCAACAATTGCTAAAAGATCGACGTCGGAGTCGGTGGATATTTCACCCCTACAAATCGAGCCAAAAACGTAAATATGGTTGCTCATCTTCGATTGAATCGTTTGATGATTACGGAAAGGAACAATGCGATTGCTATCAGGCGAAGAAACACGATAGCCGCAAGATAACCCTTTGAGTAGTAATCGGGCGACAATGTCCCCAAAAGCAACTGGGGCGATCTCAGGATTGCTTCAAAGTACGCCACACCACTTGATATCTGCCCAGTAACCAGTAAGTCGACTATCGCAACGAAAAGGATTAGGAGCCCGAGGCTGCGGCAGAGGTTGAAAGCACTCTCGCCATTTCCCCATAAATAGTCGAGCAGCTTGAACTCAGTCCATCGTCCAAATGCGATAACTCGTCCCAGTCCTTTGTACTTGTGCCGATAATACGATTCTCGAGAACACCAGGATTTTCTCAGGTGAACTTCTGTGGCCTTCAATTCTAGTGCAATCGCTTTATTGACGGAAACAGCATCACCAAGGGTCTGAAAGTTCATTCGTAGTGTCCTCGCAAACCGTAGTTGTAAATTCTCAACACTGGGAGCATTGTTCACGATATCATCGAAATCGACGATGGTACGCTCAAAGGTTGCGTAGTCGAATTTGCAGCCAGTAAATGTTGAGCCGTGCAAATTTGAGCCGACAAATCGACAGCCGATAAACGAGCATGAGTCAAAGTCGCAGTTGCGAAGGTACGCCGCGTCAAAAGTGGAGTAGTTAAAGTTGACTCGCTCGAAACGTTGGGATTTGGCAACGAGGCGAGTAAACTGCCGATTCTGAAAGTTTTCGCCGACAATATTTGCCGTGACCTTCTTGTCCTTTTCCTCCACTTTGCCACTGTCTTCGAGCATCAGTTCCTCAAGGTGAACAAATCTTCTATGGAGTGTTACGTAACACCGAAAACTTTTTGTACCATAAGATCCGGGCGGAATCAAGCAAATCCCAGTGTTAAAGAGCTACAGAGCAGGAGTTTGCCGTAGCGATTCTCTGTTTTGGTTCACCGGCAAGTGGAATCTACCGTCTAACAGCTAACGAAGTTTGAAGGCATCCTGCACGAGGAGTTCGCCGCTTCGTGCGGCGAAGGTTTACCGCATAGTGCCAAAGTCGGAATGGAAGGGAGCAGATCCTCGTAAAGGCCCGCTCCACATTCCGACTTCGGACTTCACGACGCTCAGGTTGCACCTCTGCAGAGCCTTATCCTTCGTGAAGATACCTTTGTTGTAATCGCTTCGAAGCCGCTAGGCAACTTGTTTCGTTGCAGTTCGTTTCTCTTGACGTAACTTGCGAGCTGCTTCCAGCTTTCTGTCGCGTTCTTTTCCGATCACCTCGCTGAGCCCTGCGAGGCAGTCGGCCGGGGAAATGAATCCATCCGCCGGAACTCGGGAGCACCGCTGTCAATGAATTCCTCTCCCACCTTGCCGTCGACCGCCAAGTGGCCGCAAGTACCCAAAACCAAGCCCTCTCGGCACTTCTCCTCCTGTATGTGTAAGTCCTCAAGTCCGAAATCAAAATCGATTCACTCCGAGCCAAAAGATCCTCGAAACTTCCCGTCGTTCTGTCTCCCGCCGAAGTCGCCAAGATTCTCGATGCCATCGAACCCCGTCCCAAACGTGTTTTGTGCTGCCTGATGTACGGAGCTGGGTTACGCCTCATAGAAGCTTGATGTTTCAACGACCATGTTCTACATCGATGTTTCTCGCAACGCCGCAAGCGGCGTCGAAAGCCTACTGGTTCGATTGTATGATACCTCTCGTCGCGCTTTGCGTTGAACCATGGCCACCGGCCCCATGGGCAACGGCATCCTTACCCGATTTGTCCGCTCCTAGGGTTACGTACAAGAATTCTTCGCCTTCGATTTTCCACGTTGGTTGAAGTCAAAGATCGCTCCGATTGCTGTTCCGAGTGCTACTCCCATTGCCAAGCTTTGAGCCATGTTGCCCGATGATGCTCGTTCGCCAGCATCATTTCTTGGAAACTTCATCAATGGCCGGGAGTATAAACATGGATCGCGAGCGATCCGAGCTTCGTCGATCAGCTTTCTTCGTCGCTGCGAAGTTTCGCTAAAACACTGAAATCCTCCAGCGTCGAGGTGTCCTGGACATTCTCTTTGCCCGATGCGATGTCGCGCAAAAGACGACGCATGATCTTGCCGCTCCGTGTCTTGGGCAACATCGTGGTAAATCGGATCTCGTCAGGGACCGCCAATGCTCCGATCTCCTTGCGAACATGCTTCTTCAACTCGTCTCGGATCGACTCATCGGGCGCGTGATTCTTGAGCGTCACAAACACCGCGATCCCTTGACCCTTGATCTCGTCAGGCCTGCCCACCGCCGCAGCCTCTGCCACCGCCGGATGGCTCACCAAGGCGCTTTCGATCTCGATGGTGCTGAGCCGATGCCCCGATACGTTGATCACATCGTCGATCCGTCCCATGATCCAATAATATCCGTCCTCGTCCTGACGTGCGTTGTCTCCCGTCAGATACATCTGCGGGACTTTCTTCCAATACGTTTCCTTGAATCGCTCGTCATCCCCCCATACACCCCGGAGCATCCCCGGCCATGGCTTCTCGATGCAGAGCATCCCTCCCTCGTTGGTCCCGACGTCGCTCAAATCCGCATGCAGAACCCTTGGAACAATCCCAGGAAGCGGCTTGGTGCACGAACCGGGTTTGCAGGGAATCGCGCCAGGCAACGGGGACATCATGATCCCACCAGTCTCGGTCTGCCACCACGTATCGACAATCGGACAACGACCCGCCCCAATCTTGTT
>JAUMAI010000730.1:0-17635 GCA_032116775.1 Pirellula sp.
ACCAGAAACCTCACCCACCTTGGATGACATCCCGAAACGCCAGAGCGGTCTGCGACGACGTTCAGCAAAAACGAATAAATCATCGCCACGTTTTCCCAAGCTTGCGCCAAGGTGATTATCACACCACTGCGAGTGTCTGGTTCTATCATAGGCAATCGGCTACGACGAGGGAAATTATTGAACTCTCCTGCGGCGAACCAGGGGCGTAGCAACGCGACCCTAGGAGGGTAACTTTAATGGAAGCGTTGGGCCGCTTTCCTCAGAAACGAACCGATCGCTTCGAGAGTCAGCGTAGTTTTTGGCCTTTCATGGCCTAAAGTCGAGGAGATGGAACCTGGGTAAATCCTACCCAGCACGCTACAATGGCAGTACGTCGTCCGAATTGTGGACAGCGACACATCCCGACTGTTCCCTAGCCTTTGAGTTCTAATGCCCACATCATCGTCCCATCCTGAGGGTGGCTCCACGCCCCCAAACTCCCCGTCGACCGAAGCGGAATCGTCAGCCAACTCAGGTTACGGCCAGTTCAGTACGATCGGGGCTGCTGTTGACGCTATTCGGCGCGGCGAAGTGGTCATCGTGGTCGACGCAGAGGATCGGGAAAATGAAGGGGATTACATCTGCGCGGCCCAACTCGCGACCCCTGAAAATATTAACTTCATGCTGAGTGGTCACGGACAACTTTGTGCCCCGATCCTACCGAGCGCGTGCCAAAGATTACAGCTCTCGCCGATCGTCGAACGCAACACAGCTCCGTTGCAGACCGCTTTTATGACACCGGTCGATCATACGGGTTGCAAAACCGGTATCACGGCAGCGGAACGCGCTGAAACGATTCGCCGGCTTGCTTCCCCCACCAGCGTCCCAGAAGACTTTGTTCGTCCAGGGCATGTCTATCCATTGCTGGCGATGGAGGGTGGAGTACTGCGGCGTGCTGGCCATACCGAAACCGCGGTCGATCTGGCTCGCATGGCAGGCCTGACGCCCGCTGGCGTTTTATGCGAAATCCTCAACGAAAAAGGGGAAAGAGCTACCCGCGAAGACCTTCGCCGCTTGGCCGATAAGCATCACTTGGAAATGATTTCCGTCGAACAATTGATCGCTCATCGTCGTCTTAACGAAAAGCTGGTCCAACGCAGCGCTGAGGCAAAACTCCCAACTCGTTATGGCGAGTTCGAGATTATCGTATATCAGATTCAGTACGAGGATCACGAACCTATCGCCTTGGTTTTTGGGGACCTGACCGCCGAAGGACCTCCACCCCTGGTGCGAATGCACAGCAGTTGCTTCACGGGTGACCTGGTTGACTCCTTGCGATGTGACTGCGGTGACCAACTTCGGTTAGCCTTGGAAGCGATAAGCCGGGAAGGGCGGGGCGTGCTGGTATATCTGTTGCAGGAAGGACGAGGCATCGGCCTGACGCAGAAGATCCGTGCCTATGCGTTGCAAGATCAGGGACTAGATACGGTCCAAGCCAACCATGCCCTTGGATTTAAGGCGGATATGAGGGACTACGGCATCGGGATCCAAATCCTCAAGGATCTAGGACTCAAGGAAATTCGCCTGTTGACCAATAACCCTAAGAAGACTGAAGCGTTCAACCTACGGGGTTTCGACCTCAAAGTGGTCGATCAAGTTCCGATCATCCCCCCGATCCACGAATTCAATGCGAACTACTTGGCGACTAAAAAAGAGAAGCTCGGCCACAAAATACCCCTCGACTAGGCGATTACCGTTTTTTAATGGAGGATATTTTTCCTGAGAACGGTCGATAAAGTTGTTTAGTTTGAGATAGCGTTGTTTTCATTAGCGGTTACGATAATTGTATGGAACGTAGGGTCATTGGCCGGTGCGACTGTTTGCCTCGGCAATTTAGGCCCGAACCGAACAACTGGAATTGGCGAACCAGCGATTTGAATTGAAATTAGGTAATTGAGGAGAGCCGTCGAAGAGCAAGCTTAGATACCGCCGACACTCTGAGCAGGGCCTAATTGCGAAGGCAACCTAAAAAGGGGCTCTGTGTGAATTTTGGCAAACTACGTCGACTTGTTTACCGATTCCTCTAGACCCCAATCCGATGATGCCGTACGCTCCGGATTGCGTATTCGATAAATTGTTTTTGATCTTTCCAAAATGGTCTTTCACCGATGACTACTTACAGTCTCGATTACATCGACGACCTGTACGTTCAATACATCAAGGATCCTTCCAGCGTTTCACCAGGTTGGAGACGCTATTTCGAAGAGTTTTCCTTAGCTGCTCAGCACAATGGCTCCACCGGTTCGGCGACTGCAGTTGCGACCGGTGATGATAGTGGCGATCCGGCAACCAGCAGTGCGCGCGACGAAGCCCTCTGGCTTGCGCGAATGCAGGACCGCATCGATCAATTGGTGCGGGAATATCGTGTGCGCGGCCACTTGATGGCCAAGGTTGACCCCTTGGGAATCGATCGCCAAAAACTAGCCGAACTCGATCCGCAATCGTATGGCTTGAGCGATGAAGATCTGTCACGACCATTCTCCTGCGCCTCACTGGACTACGTGAACGCCAAAACGCTGGGAGATATTGTCGAGAAACTGCGCAACACCTACTGCCGAAATATTGGGGCGCAATTCACACACATCGACAATCGCAACATTCGCGATTGGTTGCAGCGCCGAATGGAAAGCTGCGAAAACCGCATTGAACTTTCTCGCGAAGTTCAAACCCGCATCTACACTCGATTGGCAGATGCCTCGGTATTTGAAGAATTTGTACGCCGCAAATTTGTCGGTGCCAAAACCTTCTCCTTGGAAGGCTCTGAGAGCTTAATCCCGCTGCTTGATTTAGCGTTGGAAAAAGCTGGGCAGCATGGTATTCGTGGCGCGATCATTGGTATGGCGCATCGCGGCCGCTTGAATGTCTTGGCCAATATCATGGGCAAACGCGCCCAGAACATCTTCTGGGCCTTTGACGATCCACGTCCCGAATTGCATCGCGGGGCAGGGGATGTGAAGTACCATCTCGGCTACAGCAGCGACTGGACAACCAGCACCGGAGCTCAAGTACATATTTCGCTCTGCTTTAATCCAAGCCACTTGGAGTTCGTTAACCCTGTCGCCTTGGGTCGTTGCCGCTGCAAGCAAGATCTATCGGCTGATTTTGATCGCAACGAGCACTTCACGATCTTAATCCATGGTGATGCTTCGTTCGCCGGCGAAGGTGTTATCCAAGAGACATTCAACCTGTCACAGCTGAACGCCTATAACACTGGCGGAACGCTGCATGTCATCATTAACAACCAAGTTGGTTTTACCACCGAGCCGCATCAAGGTCGCAGTACAACGTACGCCACCGATGTGGCGAAAATGCTGCAGATTCCTATTTTCCATGTCAATGGTGAAGATCCGGAAGCGGTGGCTCAAGTGATCAACGTCGCGATGGACTTCCGCAAGGAATTCCGCCGAGATGTGGTGATCGATATGTATGCCTATCGTCGCTGGGGCCATAACGAAGGCGATGAACCTCGCTTCACTCAGCCCACCATGTACAAGGCTATCGATCAGCGCAAGAGTGTTCGCGAAAGCTACCTTGAGCGATTGTTGCAGATGGGAGAGATCACACGCGGCGAAGCGGAAGCGATCTCTAAAGTGCGACAAGATAAGTTAGAAGCCGAATTCGCTTTAGCGCAACGCAAAGAAGATTACTATTCTGACCTGCAAACGCTCGGTGGTGCTTGGCAAGGTTACTTCGGTGGACCCGAACCTGCCACCGATGACACCAACACCAACGTAACTCCTCAGGTTTTATCTGAGGTGTTGTCAAAACTTTGCGAACTGCCAGAAGGTTTCCAGCTCAATCGCAAACTAGCTCGCGTATTTGAACTGCGGCAAGAGATGGCGACTGCTGGTAAATCGCTCGACTGGGCAGCCGGTGAATTGTTAGCCTTCGGAACGATCTCTCTTGAAGGTTATCCTATCCGTATCACCGGACAAGATTGTGAACGTGGCACCTTCAGTCATCGCCATGCGATGTTGCATGACGCAGACAGCAATGCAACCTATATGCCACTGGCACATCTTGCTCCCAACCAGGGGCGAATTGAAATCGCCAATAGTCCTCTAAGCGAAACAGCGGTCTTAGGTTTTGAATACGGCTATAGCTTGGACTGTCCACAAGGTTTGGTCGCTTGGGAAGCACAGTTCGGTGATTTCTGGAACGTGGCACAAGTGATCGTCGATCAGTTTATTTGCAGCGCTGAGGATAAATGGGGACGATTAAGTCGCCTGATCATGCTGTTGCCTCACGGCTTTGAAGGGCAGGGCCCAGAGCACTGCAGCGCTCGACTGGAACGCATGCTGCAACTTTGTGCTGAGGACAACATGCAGGTGGTTCAACCCACCACCCCAGCTCAATACTTCCACTTGCTTCGCCGCCAAATCAAACGGAAGTGGAGCAAGCCGCTGGTCGTCATGACCCCGAAAAGCTTGCTGCGACATCCGTTGGTCCAATCGGCTCCTGAAGAATTTTTCTCTGGTCGCTTTTTGAAAATCCTTCCGGACGATCGTACCTCACAAAAGAACACCAAACGTATTCTTATGTGCACCGGCAAAGTCTACTACGAGCTTTTCGAACGCCGACAAGCTCTCAAGGCAGATAACGTCGCCATCTTGCGTCTGGAACAACTCTATCCATTGTCGGCCGCCGAGGTTATGGAGGCTTTGGCTCCATACGAACCCGGTACCGAGATCATTTGGGTACAAGACGAACCCACGAATATGGGTGCTTGGACCCATGTGAAAATGCGTTTCGGCGATGCAATCGCTAAGAAATTCCAACTCTCTCTAGCTAGTCGTGCTGAATCGGCCAGCCCTGCCACGGGCTCCCACAGCACCCACGTGCTAGAACAAAAGGAATTGCTCGAAGCAGCATTTGCCAACCTGTAATAGTAAGCAGGAAAAAACGCTTCCTAACAGCCTTGCGGGTCGTCCTCGGGATGACAATCGAAGGCATAAGAGCTAAAGTCTAGGCTGTAAGGTTGCGAAGATAGAGAATGCAGAGAAAAACTGCCCTTTCACGCGGCTCGAGCCGGCGTGGAAACTCGATTCGAGCATGGTTGATGATTCGAGATTTAGTGATAGAGAAACAGGCAACCGGGATAGGCAGGCCTGTTACGACGGGGAATGAGGAATTCGCCGCTATCGACTGAAAACGATACCCACGACACAACTGCCTCGGAAAGCTCCCCACGGTTGCTTTTTAATCGATTGAGAAGGGTTTCCCAGCAGACCATGAGATGTTTAGTATCACCGAATAAAGATACCGATCAGTAAACCAATACCGAACAACAGATTAATACCGAACAACAGATTAATACCGAACAACACAGTGCCCTTTGTTGAGCTAACCCATGTTTGAAGTTAAGGTCCCCACCGTCGGTGAATCCATCAGCGAAGTTCAAGTCAGTAAATGGCTTAAGAGCGAAGGCCAATGGGTCAACATCAACGAAGATCTAGTGGAACTAGAAACTGAAAAAGCTTCAGTTCAAGTTCCGGCACCTGTAGCGGGAATTCTCAGCAAAATTGTTCGCAAAGCTGAAGAGTTTGCAGCTGTTGGTGATGTGCTGGCTGAGATTACTCCCAGCGAGAAACCTGCTGGGGGAAGTTCTCCAGCTACCCCCGCTGCCGCACCTGCCGCTGCAACGTCAACTGCAAGCGACACTCGGGTGATGCCAGCCGCACGTCGGGTGCTCGAAGAGAACTCGCTGAAACCGAGCGACGTGACTGCGAGCGGACCAGGTGGAAGACTGCTGAAAGAAGATGTTACCAGACACCTAGAAGCGAGCACTTCGGCGGTGGCAACGAAAGTTCTGCCAGCGCCTCCTTCTGCCCCGAAAGCGACTGTGGCTCAATCGACCCAGATCAGCGTTGGCGGACCGGATCGCATGGAAGAAGTTAAGCCGTTGAGCATGATCCGTCGCACGATTGCGGCTCGCCTCGTTCAGGCTCAACAAACCGCCGCGTTGCTAACAACTTTCAACGAAGTTGATATGCAGCCGGTCATGGCATTACGCTCCAAATACAAGGATATGTTTCAGGAGAAGCATGGAATCAAGCTTGGCTTGATGTCGTTCTTCGCCAAAGCGAGCGTCGAAGCGTTGCGTCGTTTTCCAGCGGTCAATGCAGAGATTCGTGGTAACAACATTGTTTATCGACACTACTACGACATTGGCATCGCAATCGGCGGTGGTAAAGGTTTGGTTGTACCGGTTTTGCGAAACGTTGAAAAAATGAGTTTTGCCGATATCGAACGGACCATCGGTGATTACTCTCGCAAGGCGATGGAAAACCGTTTGTTACCTGAAGATCTTGAAGGGGGAACCTTCACGATTAGTAACGGTGGAATCTATGGTTCATTGCTTTCCACTCCGATTGTTAATCCACCGCAAAGTGGAATCCTCGGGTTGCACAGCATCCAAGATCGACCTGTAGCGCGAGAAGGCCAAGTCGTAATTCGCCCCATGATGTACATTGCTCTAACCTACGATCACCGAATCATTGACGGCCGTGAGGCCGTAAGCTGCTTGCGAGTCATCAAAGAGGTTCTAGAGGATCCAGCTCGCTTATTCTTGGAAGTATAAGCAGCTTTGAAGCAAACGCTTTAGACAACTTCACGAACAGGCTGATACCAGAGAGCCATGGTATTCAGCCTGTCTTCGTTTTAGCCTCTCCACAACTACAACTGTGGATCTCTTATAGATCAGCCAGATACTGTTTGAGCCCGCCTCTTTGCTAAGAATCTAGATCTTCACGCTGGCGATTCTTCGGATCTATCTGGCGAGGATGAAAGCGGAATAAGTTCATTACCCAAGATCTGCTCGAGCTCCAGTCTGGCATCACCCATGATCAATCGTGAGTCTCGCGCGTTGACGATCCAGTTCCACATCCATTTGCTAAACACCGTGAATCGATTGCGAAAACCGACCAGAAAGAAAATGTGAATTGCACCCCATAACAGCCAAGCGACAAAACCCGTTAACTTCCATTTGCCAATCTCAGCAACCGCTAATGATTTACCGATCGTCGCCATCGAGCCTTTGTCATAGTACTCGAATCTTGAGCGCGAAGCGCCTGAATACCCAGCTACTTCCGCAGCAACAATCTTGCCGACATGCTCCCCCATCTGCAAAGCGCCTTGTGCAACACCAGGCACTGGCTTACCGGTAGTAGCTGATTTTGCCGCAGCCATATCACCGATAACGAAGACCTCGGGAAATCCTGGAACACTTAAATCCTCTTCGACAATGACGCGCCCGGAATGATCCAGCGGAGTTCCTAGTGATTTTCCGAGTGGGCTAGCCGCTACACCTGCAGCCCATATCACATTGCGAACTGGTACGAACTGATCTCCGACCACAACTCCATCCTTGCTGATGGAGGTCACTTTTGAATTGAGTCGCACTTCGACTCCCATTGCCTCAAGATCACGCTTAGCTCTTTCCCCCAACTCTGGCGCGAATTGGGGAAGCAACTGACTATTGCTTTGAATCAACATGACTCGAGTAGTTTTGGTATCGATATTTCGAAAATCTTTAACCAAGGAGGTTGAGGCAATTTCCTTGATCGCTCCCGCGAGTTCAACACCTGTTGGCCCACCACCGACAATAGCAAACGTCAAAGCGGCCCTCCGTGCCTCCGCATCACCTTCGTACTCAGCGCTTTCAAAAGCTAACAACAATCGACGCCGTATCTCGGTCGCACCTTCCAGCGTTTTCAAACCAGGGGCCAAAGCTGCCCATTCATCATGACCAAAATAGGAGTGTGTAGCTCCAGCAGCCAAGACCAAGTAGTCATACTCCAGCGCATGATGTGGAAATAAAACTACTTTCTTTCTTAGGTCGACACCAACTACCTCAGCGAGAACAACGCGACAATTTTTAACTTTTGCAAGAACCTGTCGAATCGGACAAGCAATATCCGCTGGGGATAAAGCAGCCGTTGCGACTTGGTACAACATCGGCTGAAAAAGATGATAATTGCGGCGGTCGATTAGAGTGACTTGTGCCGGACTGCGAGCTAATCGCTTGGCAACTTCCAGTCCACCGAAGCCACCGCCAATGATGACAACCCGAGGAGTTGACGAGTGTGTCTGACTGGTATGCATAATCGATTAGCCTGTGACTGGTAGGCTCGAGAAAAAACACGACTTCAGTGAGTTGGTTGAGAGCGACCGTTCTCCAGACTTCGATCCAAAGAAACCTCGACCGCTACCTGTCAAAAACGGCAGCAGTTCCGGAACTCCTCCGCCTACCCAATTCCACTCAGCATATTTCACAGTCGCCTATCCGGAAATAGGTAGTATCGGATACCACCTCCGTTTAGCCATTCATCTTTACCCTAAACCAGACCAAGCCTTTTTCTGGCTGGCTTGGCTATGTAGGCACAATTCAGTCGCTTGAAAGCTGATCGATAAGAATCCATTCCGCGAGGTACCAAAGGAGTACGACACCATCAATATTCAATGAGTCCTGCGACGAAAGATAGTCGACAGTTTGATAAAGAAGGCGTCCGAGTGGACAAGTTATCTTGGGCCTGAAGTCAAACCCCAAGTGGGATTTGTTATTCGCACCTACCGATTTTTCGCTTGAGTCTAGACCGATGTAGCCAGAGGCAATAACCACAAAAATGCTGCCCAATAACTCGCCGTACAAGACTGAAGTAAAGCCACCGGTAATGTGGATAGGAAGCTGATGTTAGCGAAAGATTGCCATAAGCTTTAGAAGGGTTGCTTGAAAGACATCAACCTGAAACATCCTTTAATCTCTTCTCTATCAACACCTGCGCTGAGAGGCAGGTCGCGTATATTTTTGCGACCTCCCATGTTAACTGCTGTTTAGAGATTGGCCCCTTTTCTCGCACCACTTCTCTCGCCAAGACAGTGCGGGACCACTTTAGATCAAATGGACCGGCGAACCTGTTCCGCTGGCCCTAGATTGGCGAGGCTCTGCTCGTACGCCTCTTCAAAAGGAGCCCCCATGATTCCAGTTCCATGGGACGGAAGCAGCTTCACGCAGGCAAAAGCACAACTCTTGTGCCAGCAGCGGGGGACCGGGGCGTGGGTAACACCTTTACCGAAATAAGAATCAAAAAGTAGTGCCAGAGGGACTCGAACCCCCGACCAACGGATTAGAAATCCGTTGCTCTATCCAACTGAGCTATGGCACCAGAGCACAAATGATAGGCTCACCATGCGATGCATGGTTTTGCCCAAGCATACTCAACAATTCTATTATCTGCAAAGGTGGGGCCCCAACTTGATCGTCACAGAAATAGCTTAGTAATGCTATTTACCCATTATCTAGACAGCCTAAAGACGCTGCAGTTCACCCAAACAGTGAACAACCGATCCACAATTCCCCAGTCTCGCCTCTACCCCACGATTGAACTCTCTCGAACCCCATCCCCAACCGGCTGCAACGGCCAACCATTCGAAAAGGTCAAGCCGCACGGCAAGGCTCACGCTGCAGCAATCAGAGACATCGAATCCACCGGAAGCCCGACAAGGATCGCACTCCATCACCAAACTCCGCACTATTCGATAGGCAACGGCAGGGATACTCGATAACCTGAAAATCGCTCATCGGCTTCCGGGTAGTCAGTACTTATTAACTGCGCTCCACTGGAAATCGCTTTTTGGAGGCGACTGTCGTCGTTATTGCGTGCCTCGATCGTACCAGCGTCTGCCCTTGTTCTTACTAAAAATCCCTCTTCGACCAAAGTACGAATTTCAGCAAATCCACCTACCGGATCATTGCGCTTCATCCATGCAGCGGCTGGATGATTTCGATCGACGCTCGTAAATAATAATCTGTTTTCCAATATTTCGCTCGGCTGCAAATATGCGTCGCGCAAACTCCCTTCGTTATCCATTAGAAAGCACACCTTTCCACGCTGCTCATCTACCCGCGGCCAACCGATACCTTGCACTGCTTCCCGCAAAGTCGCTTTGCCACCGCGCAAATCATCGGGAGCTAAAATTCGCTCGCGAGGAAATACTTCCAAAACCTCTCGCTCTAATTCCTTAAAGCCTTCTTCACTCCAGGGAATGGGCCGTGTCAACGGCGAGTAAGAATCCGATTTAAGCTCAATTAAAATAAACAGCGGAACATGTCGTCGATTACCATCCGACCATTTTTTTACTTGCGCCAAGGCATCGCGAAGCGTATAAACCGTTGTACGAAAGTCAAAATCGGGGCTATGCAATACCTTGATACCAGGCGTTGTCATTTTTCCCGCAGGATCATATTTCGGAACGTCAGCCTTCTGCTGCGTGGCCATTCGATAGGCTACTGGTTTCTGATATAGCTTGCCTTCGGGATCGAGATAAACATCCAATTCAATATGCCTAACTCCGAGCAATTCAAATTGATCTGTAAGGCTGCGTTGCGAATTATCTAAAGACCTCGCTTCCGTCGGTACCGCAGCTTGAATGAGCTCCATCGCCACCGCATCAGGAGCCAAATGATACGAATTGTGAGTGCCAACTAATTGCAACTCATTCATTCGCTTACTCGAAACATCGATTCGTGTACTACGTATATCTTGTGCCTGGATACATTCCGATGACGATACTAAACCTACAAGAAGTATCGCCTTAATGAGATGACCAGCAAGCCGACGTTTCATTTAGACATTCCCTACTGTTTCAGATGTGTATCGATAAAGTCATAGGCTTCTCTTCGCGTTGCAGGCGGAAAGTCGTGAGCGCTATCGGGATACTTGGCGACCAAGTTGTCCATAGCATTGTAAAGTCCATACACGAATGCCGCTTCTGCAATAGTCTCGCGCACTCCATCGCAGTCGAAATTGTCATCATGTATCGGCGAATTGGTGAAAAATGCCCTGGGAGCAATAGCTGCTAATAACTCAGGAAAATCGAACGGCACACGGTTTGGATCATTACCATACTGCTGGCTTATGATCGGCATATAACGGTCGCTGGTCCAGCCCTTTAGATTACCCCCGTAATACTTATGGAAACGGGTGAAACCGCAACTGGTCACCACTACTTTGAGACGCTGATCAAAAACGGCCGTAAAGATCGAATTGTGACCACCAAGAGAATGCCCAATGACTCCCAGTCGTTGTGGATCAACTCCATCCAATTGCTGCAGCAGATCAACAGCTCGCATGTTATTCCATATAGCTTTTAAGCTTCCACTCATCCATTGCTTATGCTGAGAGAAATCGTAGGCATAGTCTCCGAAGGATGGATAATCAGGAATCAAGACAACGTAACCTCTTTCCGCTAATTCCTTCCCGTAGTGCAGATTTGCACTTCCGCCCATACCCGCAGGCTCCTGCTTACCTATCGGTATCGTCTGATGCAAAGCAAGAATGGCAGGCGCCTTTTTCCCCTCTGCTCGCTTGGGTAACAATAACAATGCCGGAACGAGATCTTCTTTTTCGGTTCGAAAACGGATCGTCAATCGCTTGATCCCATTTTCGAGCCGAACTTCATCAATGACCTGATAATCAACTTTCCCTAGTTTGCTGCGATCAGGCAATTCGCCCATAACGAGCTGCATACTCCTGAGCACATCGCTTCGGCGGATCTCCCAATCCTTAACACTCGTGATGGGCTGTAGATTTCCCTGCTCATCAGCGAATTGTCGAACCTTAGCATGTTCGACTGTTTTAGACGAAGAAGGTTCAGCTGGATCCGTAGTTTGCGCGACAACAACTGGCGAGCTGAACAAAAGAAAAATGAGCAGGTTTATCTTCATGCGGTACTCTCCTAGGGCCTCAAACGCCAACCGGTAGAATCAACCTCTAATCGATTATTACCACGATACTTGTCGTAGACCTTCTCCATCTCTTCGATCGAATCAAAAAAGCCTACGACAAATGCAGCCGAAAAACTTTCTCCAGCCTTTATTGGCCGTCCACCAAACTCTTCAATCATACATACGTAGCCACGCTGATGACACCACGCCTCTGACACAATACCTGGATCCAAGGTCATCCCTGCCAACCACACATCTTGCTTGGCTCCTCCTTTTTCACTGATACGGTAAGCGCGTATAAAGCGTGAGGGTATGTTGTCATCAGAGCGCGTGTAGTTGAATTTTGCATCGGGCGCAAAATTGGTTACGAATTCCGCTGCAGGTATCCGACCCTGATAACTTAGAAACACTTCTCGAAAACTATCTCCTTGCTGATGTTTAATATGGCCTGGCATATCAACTCGCAGAAACATTGCCTCGCTCGAATTCACAGCCTCAATTTTCTGCATGGATAGGTAATAGCGTTCACCTTGTGGGAACACCATGACTTGAGTCCATACAGATCCTACTTTCTTTCCCGGCGCCGCGGTCTGATAGCGATAGGTTTGCTTGATCGCAACGAAATCCTTACCTCGGATTACTTCAGGCTTCAATTCCTTCGCCTGGGTACAAATCTGCGGCCCCTCTATACTCCGCTTGGGTTTATTACCGTGGTATTCATTCCCAAAGCGATAAACCATTTCATCAGGCAACTGATCACGATATGCCTCATCACTTCCAGGTTCCATAATCCAGTCAGCGATATCTAAGCCGAAACCAAGATCGTTAGCACCACTTTTCTTATCCCTAAAAGATTGTGCTTTGATTCCACTGACGTATCCACGCTTGGCAACCTGGGCAGAGAGCATGTCTGTTTCGATTTCGATTCTATCGTCACTTTCGACAGCGCGAGGTGGCTCAGCCTGCACAGCAACGAATGACGAGCAACTCAGTGAAAAAATAGCAATCAGTTGTAGAGATAGTTTTTTCATGATGGTCTCACGAAGCGAATTTGACCCAGGACCGGTACTTGCGGACCCATATTCTGATGCTTTAGCGTCCCGTCGTCGATCAGGAATGAGTTTTTTCCACATTTACCAGGTAAAATGAAAGGCATCCCTGGTATCTGCGGGCCATGAAGAACATACCGGGGCAGAGAAACTCTCCTCGCCCTTAGCTTTTCGGAATCAGTCGTATCCGTTATGAAAATCGATACCTCTCAAGATGGCTCGACTGTCAGGATCCGCTTCGTTGACGATCTTGTTGGACCAATCGACGATGCCACTCGCCTGAAGATGATCGAACTGATTCAACCGAATCGAAAATTAATTGTTGATCTTGCCCAGTGGCAAACCTGTTCGGGAATGACCCTTCGACGATTATTGTTGATGTTTCGCTGGGTCCGTTCACAGGGTTGTTCGATCGAATTACATGGCCTCAATGAGGAGTTTAGCAATTGCGCCGATGCAGCTGGCTTTACCGATCTATTTTATGAATCGGACGAGACACTAGCCGCATCGAAGCTCGTTCACCCTCCGGCTCCTCGAATTGATGTTTTTCCGACGCAATTCCATAATGGCTACGGTATACGACCTGGTATTCCATATCCGTTCGGAGCCTCTTCGGTAACTCGAGGTATTAACTTTTCGGTTTACTCAAAGCACGCAGAGCAGATCAATCTTGTTCTCTTTCGTTACGGACAAAGCGAACCGTTTGTAGAAATACCATTTCCTAACGAGTTCCGTATCGGTCATGTCTTTGCGATGATCGTGTACGATATTGATCCGGAGGAATGTGAGTATGGCTATCGTGTTTTTGGACCACACTCTCCTCGCGAAGGGCATCTCTTTGATGCTGCGAATGTCCTGCTAGATCCTCATGCACGCTGTATCGCTGGTTTCGACGGCTGGGGCCAGCCCCGCATGTACGAGAAATCTCCTTACCCATATAGAACTCGAATCCTGCCGGAGGACTATGACTGGCAGGGTGATCGGCAATTAGAGATACCAACCGAAGATCTTGTTATCTACGAAGTACATGTGCGTGGATTTACACGCAGCGAAACGGCCAATGTCCGTTATCCAGGCACATTCGCCGCCATTCGTGAAAAGATTCCATATCTTAAAGAACTTGGAATCAATTGCGTCGAACTGATGCCAATCTTTGAGTTCGATGAAAAAGATAATCCTCGAACCAATCCCTTGACCGGCGAGCGACTATGGAATTATTGGGGCTATAACACAATCGCTTTTCAGGCACCCAAAGCCGCCTACGCCGCTTCACATTACGCGCAACTGCAATCGGAAGAGTTGAAGTCAACTATCAAGGAACTTCATCGCAACGGCATCGAGATTATTCTGGATGTCGTTTTCAATCATACAGCCGAAGGGACCGAAGAAGGTCCGACAATCTCCTTCCGTGGCCTAGACAATGAAACCTACTATATGCTCGCGCCGAATGGAGCCTATTTTAATTTCAGTGGTTGTGGCAATACTTTGAACTGCAACCATCCCGTAGTGCGTGAATTCGTGCTTCAGTGCCTTCGCCACTGGGTAGCCGAGTACCACATCGATGGCTTTCGATTTGACTTGGCGAGCATATTAGGTCGCGACGACTCTGGACAACCCCTGCCCAATCCTCCGTTGCTTGAAGCACTCGCGATGGATCCTGTCTTAGGGAAAACCAAACTTATCGCGGAAGCATGGGACGCGGGTGGACTATATCAGGTAGGCTCTTTCCCAAGCTATGGTCGCTGGGCGGAATGGAATGGTAAATACCGCGACACGATACGCAAGTTCCTTAAAAGCGATCCTAATATGACCAGCGAGATGGCTACGCGACTGGTTGGATCACCCGATTTATATGCGCATCGAGGTCCAACGGCTTCTATCAACTTCATTACCTGCCATGATGGCTTTACACTTACCGATCTTGTGTCTTACAACGAGAAGCACAACGAAGCCAATGGTGAAGGCAACCGAGATGGCGCGAATGATAATCATTCGTGGAACTGTGGCGTCGAAGGACCGACTGATAATCCTGAAATCCTCCAGTTACGCCAACGTCAAATGAGGAATGCAATCTCCTTGCTGATGCTGAGCCAAGGAGTGCCAATGCTGTTGATGGGCGATGAGATCGGTCGTACTCAACTCGGCAACAACAACTCTTACTGCCACGACTCGCCCCTAACTTGGCTTGATTGGAGTCTCTATGAAACCAATCGCGATTTCTTTCGATTTTGTCGCAACTGGATTGCGTTTCGTAAAGCGCATCGGGTACTACGCCATCCGTTCCATCCTGGTTCAAAACAATCCCACCTAAAGCCGCTGGAAGTCAGTTGGCACGGTCGCAAACCTTGGAATCCCGACTGGTCCCCAGAAGGCCGTTTGCTGGCCCTGATGTTAACGCAACAGCTCGACGGAACCGCTGATACCCTCTACGCGGCATTTAATAGCCACTGGGAACCCGTTGAAATTGAACTCCCACCATCCCCTATCTATCAGCGGTGGCACATTTTTGTTAACACTTCCCAACCCGCTCCTTTCGATATTGCTGAGGTAGGAGAGGAATTTGAAATAAGTGGCAACAAAACCGCCAAAATCAGCCTGCAACTCGCACCCAGGAGTTGCGTAGTTGCCGTTGCCAAATAGAGCACCATTTCACCTAGCCCTTGGGAACTGAGGGTGTTGATATCTCGTCAACACATTTGGTAGAAATTGCCAACCGCATTTGAAGCTCTTCAATCGTTATCTACGAAAAGGAATAATATGAGAACCCACCAAGACCGAACTCAGTCATTACGATTGACTTGGCTTCACTCTTTGATATCCAGAATGCCAATTGCCATGAGCTTAGTGCTGTTACTCGTAACAGCACTGGCTTCGTTAAGCAGCGCGGATGAGCCAAACAGAGAGATCGGCGGATCTTGGCGAGTCGTATCGATCGGAGACCGTAAACTTAAAGACGACGAGAAGATTTCTCTGATCCTCTCGCCGGACAATAGCTTCTATGGGCAGTCGACCGTGAACAACTACGGTGGAACCTATAACGATCCTAACTCACCAAACAGTTTCTCAAAGATTCGACAAACCCTAAGGGCCGGAACGCAGGAGGCTATGGATCTCGAGACGCTATGGCTCAAAACCATGGAACGTACCAACCGCATCGTCCGTAAGGATGCAAACTTAAGCCTCTATCAGGATGACACACTCTTAGCGACACTCTCTGCAGTCACAATGGTAGGCACCTGGAAGCTTTCAAAAATCGATCAGGTTGAGGATGAGGCTAATTTCCCAAAAGTATCGCTTGTCATTTCTGCCGATGGGAGAATCAGTGGTACGGCAGGCGTAAATCGCATGATCGGCCAACTAGGCAGCAGCCCTGATAAACTCTTCGACAAAGTTGGCACCACTCGAATGGCCGGACCTCCCGAATTGATGAAACTAGAACAAGGCTTCCTCAAAGCATTGCGGAGCATAAATCGGTATGAAAATTCAGGGAATACCCTCTCCCTGTACGCTGACGACAAACTCCTATTGCAATTCGAAATCAGCGAAGAACAAGAGCCTGATGGCGATACCGAACGCAAGTAGTCCAAGGCAACGGTAACTGCAGAACTTTGCCTCGGCTATCTCTTATGTGGCCAAACCGTAAACCGCTGCTCTGTGATTTTTAACCATTACCTACCTCAGGCATAGCTTTTGTGATGTATGAATTTACCTCGCAAAAGCTATTTCGCTTTAACTTAGTTGCTTGCTATGGATCCGAGCAGCTATTCTAAATACTGCAGTAACGATCAGCCTGGGTCAGCGGCAGTTCTACCCTAAACCCCAATCAGCCAATCGCGACTATTCTCAAGGCTACCAAAGATGCACCGGTTCTTTTTCAACAAACCAGCCAATCAGTCCCTGTTAATCTGTTTGTGGCTGACCTGGATCCTCGACTTATATCTTTTGAATAACACGGTGCTTGGTGAATCACCCTCAAGTAAACCCAATATCCTTTTTCTATTTGCAGACGACTTATCTTACGAGGCGGTTGGCTACGCAAAACGATATCGCATAGAGACGCCGAATCTTGATGAATTAGCATCAAGAGGAATCGTTTTTTCACAGACGTATAACATGGGGTCGTTTAGTCCAGCCGTATGTGTCGCGAGTCGTACGATGCTGGTAACTGGAAGAAGCGTTTGGCGCACGGAAGCGCTCTTCAAGAATGTGGAGAAAGTCCGTGATGCTCAGGAACTATGGCCCCAACTACTTAACAAAGCGGGTTATTCCACTTATTTGACAGGCAAATGGCACGTGCCGCTCGATGCGAAGACGTGCTTTGACCAAACCGGCACAGTCCGAGGTGGAATGCCAAATGATAAATCGAGGTGGTACTCGCGGCCGATTGAAGGCCAACCTGATACGTGGAACCCAAGCGACGAATCTTTAGGTGGCTATTGGACAGGAGGCAAACACTGGAGCGAGGTTACTGCGGATGAGGCTTGTGGTTTTATTGAATCAGCAAAAGATTCCTCACAACCTTTCTTTGCCTATGTTGCCTTCAATGCACCACACGACCCGCGTCAATCTCCACAGGAATATCTTGATCGCTACCCGTTGGATACGATCACGTTGCCGGAAAGCTATGCAGACAATTATCCTTGGGCCGATCAAATTGGCTGTGGACCTTCATTACGTGACGAGCGCTTGGCTCCATTTCCAAGAACTCCCTTCGCAATTCGCACTCATCGCCGTGAATATTTTGCCTTAATCACTCACCTCGATGCGCAAATCGGGCGAATCCTACAAAGCTTGAAGGATTCAGGGCAGGCAAATAATACTT
>JAUMAI010000731.1:0-2814 GCA_032116775.1 Pirellula sp.
TATTGATTTGCTGCTTCTCGGGCCAGGGGCGAAGGCGGAGGCTAGTGCGGTCGCGGAAAACCCTTGGAAGTTAACCTTGGCTAAATCTCCGATGGAACCGCCTGAGGATGATGGATCGGGAGGAGCCGGAAACCAGAGTCCATTGGTTGGACAGCCTGCCCCTGAAATTGAATTAGAGACCTCGACCGGAGAGAGATTTAAGCTCAGTGCGCTTAAGGGGAAGGTTGTTGTATTGGACTTTTGGGCGAGTTGGTGTGGGCCTTGTATGCAAACTATGCCAGAGGTCGACAAGATTGTGGCCGAGTTTCCTGCTGAGCAAGTTGAATTGATCGCTGTCAACTTAGAAGAGCCAGCCGATCGTGCTCAGTCCGCGATGGAACGCCTGAAGTTACATACCAAGGTAGTGTTAGATGTCGATGGTGTGGCAGCACAGCGTTACGAGGCTAACGCTATTCCACAGACCGTTATCATCGATCGCGATGGCGTCGTCAAACATGTCTTTGTCGGGGGAGGTATGGCGTTTCTGAAGAGCTTTAAGCAGTCGCTGACGGATGTTGTTACACCCCCTGCTACCGACGTGCAGTAGACTGGCACTAGGCAGCAGCCCGTCAATTGGTCACTCTCTCGAGAGAACGAAATTGCTGGATTGAGTTTATGTGGACTAGATGATTTGTTGTGCGAAATTTTCTTCGGCGAACAGTAGATCAATCGCTGCAACTAAATCCGAATCCGCTTCTTTGCCATAAAGTGACATCGATATTTCGTCACGAGCCTCCTGGATCTCGTGACCTAGCTGTCGCAGTAGGTCAAATTCCGAATCGAAATCCCAGGAATCGGTATTGGCACGTGTAGATAACATAGACGACTCTTTCATAGTTGGCTTCAAGAGCGGCATAGAGGTATCGGTTCTGTTCTCAGTGATGGAAATTGTTTTCATATGGTTATGACTCTGTTGAGCAGACAAAGCAAAGTGTTCGGTGAGTCGATTATTTCTTACCGTATTTGGGGTAACGGTGGCTCTACTAGCAGATTGCAGGACTAAATTTGTCGTGACAAAAGCGGTGCAATACAGTTGTAGTTGTTGATAGTTCATGGCCTGAGGATGCGACGAACCCCATGGATTGTGTAATGTAAATGTGTCGTTCGCCGCGTTATAACCTACTACCGTGTAAGCGTGGCCTTGCACCAATCGATACGCCATTTGGCCACTCTTGGTACCCAGCGTGACAGCTTGCCCTTGGTTCAAAGCGTCGATCAGAGTTTGCTTAGGAGTGGTATTAAAATAGTAGGTCGATGAATTGATACCTGTGATTTGGGCATTGACCACTCCCATCCAGCCGCCAGCGATACCAGCGTAGGTATTGGTACCATTTCTGCCAGCTTTACCCGTCTCATTCCACTGGGCGTATGCCTTCTCGGCTAACGCAATCCAAAGTACGTTTGCGCTATTGCGAATGTCGCTTCCATAATTCGAGTAGATCATTCTCGATCCGCTAAAGACAGGCAATCGCCTATCAACGGTCACATAGTCCGCCTCACCCGTTGTTCCAGCAGCAAAGCCATCGCTGATCTTGCCATCAGGAGTGTAGTAAGACCCATACTTTCCACCATAGAAACGGACGGTAAAGGTTCCATCGCCGTTATCGATAAACATTTCTGTGATGGCGGCAGGATTTACGTCAGCAATCGACCCGAGTGCGGAGATCAAGTAACAGTCGCCAACAGCGCCCTGTTTTTGATCGAGATAAGAGGGGGTACGGTTGAAAAGATTACCTGATGCAGTTCGATAAGCGTAATTCACATTGGTCAGCTTGGGAACATCAGCACCCAGGAACCATTTGTCGATTAGGTTATTGAGTTGTGACGAACTACTACCAACATTGAGATTGCCTAGTGGCCGACCTTGAAACAACTGATTCGCTGGGTTGCCATTGACGACATCATTGGCGAGATGTCGAACATACTCGGGCATAGTGAAAGTGTCATTATTGGCGACAATATACTTCAGGTCGCCGAGTTCCATCCCATCAACAACTCCATCGCTGCCAGGTAGGCGCAGGAGAGAAATCATTTCTTGCCGATTAATTGAACCATCAGCATAAAACTGGGTAAACAGCGAGGCGATGTCCTCTGACTGTATCGTTGTAGACGCATTGGCGCCCGCCACTCTTAAATTAGCAGTGCCCGTCAAACTGCCACTTCTGACAGTCACCTGGATAGCTTTGCTTGTCTCCGGGGCCGTATACAAGCCAGTGCTTGTGATAGTCCCATAATTTACTTGCCAACTTGGTGATATCCCAGCAGTGATCTCGCGTCCGAATTGATCAATACCACGCGCTCTTAACTGGACGGTGGTGCCAACGGCAATGTCGTCACTGGGGGCGATGACCTCCAAACGAGAAAGCCGACTTACAACATTCACGTTAAATGTCGTTAGCATCCTACCCGAGGTCACAGTGATGCGATAGTTATCGATCTGTGGGAAAGAAATATTAGTAAAATCACTCCGCGAAACCACGGATGCACCTAGCCTTCCGCTAGCTGATCTTGCTGAAACGGTGAATGTTGGCTGGAGTGTCATTTCCCTGCCGAATTGATCTAAGCCGATGATTCTACAAGTCATAGAATTACCGCCCAGAACTATCGTGCTGTTTGTGCGAATCACTCCTTCTGTATTGGAGTAGGCAGTGATGCTGCTAAGTCTTTGAGATACGTTAAAGCGACTTTCTGTTGTTACCGACGCGCCACTCTGGTTCATGATCGTGAGAGCGATACGGTACTCTCCGGCTGCGTTGACGGTTAGTCTAGTTGACT
>JAUMAI010000732.1:0-6801 GCA_032116775.1 Pirellula sp.
TCCTTCAAGGTTTCACGTAACTCCCAATGCACGGTGGTTCGACTGAATCCATCGAGCACCGATATCAGGAAATAAAACGTTCCGCCGGTGTTGACGTAGCTGATATCAATATACCATTCTTGGTGGATTTTCGTTGGTTGAATGAAGCCTTTGCCTTTCTTGCTGGGGGTCACGACCCTTCGGTCCATACGCCCTGCATTCTAGCCACTAGTCCCTTGGTATTTTGCCGTTATGGCCGTTGATCTTTCCGTAGCGTTTGAGCCATGTGTAGTACTTGCTCGTGGGCAATTATGCCGACTTGAGCACGTCTTTGCATTGCAATCCGGAACGCCTAAACCAATACTTCATGTAGTCGACAATTTTGTCTCGGACATCGTGGGCCGGTATGACTTCATTGGAAAACTCCTTCTAAAGGTCCCCATTGGCTTTTTTGCCTTGACGTTCTCCTCCCTGAGTTCTGCGATCACCTCATTCTTGTGAATCAACTTCTCTTCGAGCTTCTTGATCCTTTGGTCTTTGATTTCGTTGATCTTTGGCTTCGGCCCGCTGGGAAACCTTTTTCAGACTTGGTCGATTTTTCGAAAGCCAGCTCGACTTGCTCAAGCGCCAAGGCATCCCATTGATAGATCTGTGTCGGTTGGATCCATAGTGACTTAGCGATTGACGGGATCGGTTCTTTATCTTTAAGGTGCCGTCAAACGATGGCGACCTTCTGCTCAGCAGTGAATTTTCTATGTGTTTTGGTCATCGGAATCCTCCAGGAAACAAGTTATGCAAGCAAAATCAGAGGGAATTCCACTTTCTAGAGAGGTAAAACAACCCGTTGATCGAGTATGCCAATTCGATTAGAATTGAACGGAGAACGGGGCTTTAAAATCGTATCTTTATCGTGAAATCGAACAACATTTGCTGTGAAATGGATTGCGACGTAGGATCCGAATCAGCCTCAGAGATCTAAGCGGAGAAAAAACCGTACCTTCCACTATTCGACCATTTCATCCGTTCGCTAAATTCGAACGTTCTTAAAAGTAGTGCCAGTTCCATGCTCTTGATCAACCGTCACCTAGGATAATATCTCGATGGCTATCCATTGTACAGATGAAGAAATTGTCGGGTTACTGAATCAATCCTTCCCGACCGATGCACTCGATGCCATCGTTTCGCATTGTTCGGAATGCGAATCCTGCATGCAAAGATTGGAATTGCTTGCCAGCACACTGGGAAAACTCGACCAACTGTCTCGATGGACCAACTCGTTGGGGGTAACGAATGTGATAAGGTCGATTGAAGCCCACGTGGATGGTCGCCTAGTAACGGATCCAGATGCCCGTGCCACTTCGACATCGAACTTAAGATTCATCGACTCAGTAGATAAGGGTGGTTTCGGGCACATTTTTCGTTATAACGACGAGACCTTCCAAAGACCTGTGGCTATAAAAATGCTTCAAGATAGGTGGTCAAACAACTCCGAAATCGCTGATCGTTTTCATCGAGAGATGTCAATTACTGCCAGCATCGACCATCCTGGTTGCCCCACCGTTTTTGGTTCGGGAAAAACGACCGATGGGAGAGCATTTTTCTGGATGCAACTCATTTCCGGCCCTCAATTAACATCGGAAATAAAAAATCTCCACTCTCAAAATGTATTCCGGATCAGTCGACGCAACTCAAACTTGCGGAAGCTACTCCAATATTTTTTGCAGATTTGCTCGGTCATTGCGGCAGCACACAAAAAAATGATCCTGCATCGTGATCTGAAACCGTCCAACATTCGAATTCATTCTCTAGGCCACGCGGTTGTATTAGACTGGGGTCTAGCCATTAGAAAGGATGAGACGAAAGGGAACGATACCGACTCTTCACAAGCGGACCTCTTGATAACAAGAGCAGGAGCAACTCCAGGCACACCTCTCTACATGGCACCCGAGGTTGCGAGTGGGGAATTAAACAAAATCTCGGAAGCTACTGATATTTTTGGCCTTGGAGCCCTGCTATACGAAATACTCTCCAATCACGGCCCGCATGAAGCTTTATCCAATAAATGCAAAAATCAAACGGAGTTAATCGAGGCTATAGGTAAAGGTTCCGAAATCGCGACCCAGGGCCTTCCACCTGAACTTGCGACGATATGTCAAAAAGCGATGGCGTTCAAGCCGGAAAACCGATATTCGAGTGCGTTAGAACTGTCGGAGAGCATAGAACAATGGTTGGCTGGCGAGCCAATAACGATTCACAGATATGGTCCCGTTGGGCGACTATCCCTGTTGGTACAGCGTTACCCTTTAATCAGCACCATGACGCTTCTGGCAACCATCGCTGTAGTGACAACAAGTCTTTTAAGCCTTCGATGGCGAGACATCGCCTCGAAGACAGAAACCTTTGCCGAGTTGCAATCCAATTTAGCGGAAAAACGATTTGGTCTGGCATTAACTGCTTACCGCGATCTGGCGACAGGAATTCAGTATGAATTGCAGAAAAATGGGGAGTCCGGGAGTTTGCGAAAGCTATTACTGAACAAAACAACCTCAGGTATCGAACAACTCATTGAAGAAACTCGGAATACCCAAGGAGCCGAATTGGTATCTTTCCGTGCTAAGCTTGAACTTGCAAGCATTCTCGCAAACGAAGAATCCGATTTGGAGAACTCTCGCGATGAATTCAAGAGGATCCACCAAGGATTATTGTCCCTTACGCTCCCTTCAGCGAATCCAGAGTACTACGAACTTTTGCTCGCCTCTTTAAGAGGCCAGTACGAAGCTGAGCAAAGGATTAGCGGCTTAAAAAACATGCCAGAATCGATAGATAAATACCGTTCCTTAGCGATTGAATTCAAGGAGAAATTCCCTAAAAACAAGTCAGCGGTTCGTGCAGTTGCCAACTCCTTCGTCAATGAAGCGAGGTATTTGCTGGATCTGAAAGATGACCATGAATCAGCGATCAACGCTTACCAGATAGCGCTCAACATTTGGAATCGTGCAAGCCAAGAACTCCAAAAGGAAATGGCTTATGACATACTCTTGATCCGCGGCGAATTAGCTACTGCACTTGAGAAAACGAACCCTGCGAAGAGCCTTTTGGAAAGACAGTCGATCCTCGATCGAGTGAAAGAACTGTGCCAGAATGATCCTACCCCACAAAATTTCCGTGGACTGATTATCGATTGGGACAACTATGCGAAGAGCCTAAGAAAGAAGGGGGACATTTACAGAGCCATCGAAGAGTTTGAGCAAGCTCGATTTCAAGGTAAGCAATTGGTGAGCCGATTCCCGAAAGATGAATCTATGGCAATGGCGCTTCGCACTCTGGAGCATAACCTGGCCATCGCTTACCGCTCTAATAAGATGCCGGAGAAAGCCCTTGCAGTGCTCAACTCCCATAGAATCACAATCGATGAATTGCTCAAAACGAACCCTCATCTAGAGACATTTAAGGATCAAGCCGTAACTTACATTCTGATTGCAAACATCCAATCAGACGAAGAAATGTGGAAAGAGGCTATGCAGAGTTATGATGCTTTCCGCTTGATCCGCTTACACATATTCCGATGCGACCCCGTTGACAAATCAAATCTTATCGAACTAGCACTTGGAATGAAAACAGCAATGAGAAATCTAGGGCTGGCGGTTGACGTAAGATCCTTTCTAAATGATATAGATGAAACAATCGAGGAAATCTCCCCACTAACGCAAAGGAATACGGCAACAAACTATCTACCTTGCTGGGCGAGTTTTTATCTGGAACGAGGAAAAAGTTATTCACAGTTATACAAGGAGAGCAGGATGGTTTCGGATATCGAAAAAGCGTCGCAATCGGCCAAGATTGTCGGAAATATCCTTCAACAGAATCCATCAGCGCCAAAGGTTTTTCTGGATGAATATGCTGCGCTCACGGCTAATTTATCCGAAGAAATAGACTAGTTTTTAAGGAATTTTTCCGATGGAAAAGGCCCCCTCTGTCCACCCTCGATTCCACGAACACGAAAGATGATCGCCTTGAATCGACTCAAGCGTTTACGAGTAGCAGTCCTTCAAAGCTGAGTACAAAATAGCCTTGCTTTTACCCACTAAAATACCCAAATGACAAATAAAAAGAGGGCAGTCAGATCCGGATTGATACCGAGGAATCCGACTGCCCTAATCTCAAACCTGCCATGGATACTATGAAATCATCACAGCGCGAATTTTTATCCAAGGCTTATTGTCCTGTCCTCGTGCGTATACCGCTTTCATTGTTGATATCCGGTGCAATTCCATTTCCAACATGGTTGTGGTTGTCCAAGCCGACTTCCATGTATACCGGGACCTTGCAACAAACCGGAACGCATTCGACGCGGCAACCAAAAAGCCCGGCCTTCACGGCCTTGTAGCGAACCTCATAGGTGTAACCAACCAAGACCTTGGCTGGCCCGATGCAGGTGACTTCACACCCTCCTACCGTTGAGGCATTTGCGTCCATCGCGCCAAGAGTTGAAATAAATCCAATCGCCAAACAGAGAGAAAAACGTTTCATGGTGAAACCTCCGAGAATTAGCCAGAGCCCCCTCCGTAAAATCACCAGATGTACCACCATGGTACCTTGGTACGGAAGTCCTCACGGCTGTGTGTCAATTACTTAAATCTAACGTGACTTCGAATAAAGCTCCGTTTCTTTCTATCAGGAGGTGCACCTGACTTCCTTTTCGTACGCCTCCGCCGACCAACAGATACTGACCAGTCGTCGAAATCCTAGTTCCATTGATTGCGGCGATCACATCACCCTCTTTAAGACCAAGCTGATCAATATTTCCACCTTTATCTATTTCAGCAATCCGTACCTTACCCGAAAGTCCTTCAACCGACATATCAAATAGTGCGTAGTTTCGCTTTGAAATGGTCGGAGTCGAAACCGCAAGCGGTATCTGCGTGTTCCTTGTCCCGTTAGCGACAAGCTTTTTCGCTTCGAGAAATATCTGATCCCAACTCAACTTTCGATCTAAATTCGCATCAACAATGCACCAGATCGCTCTGGTAAAAAACGGACCAATTTCGGTATTATAATTCGCAGGTTGACCTGCACTTGCAGAAAGGAAATCAACATACCCTCTCTCGGTGAGCAAGAGGTGATTGAGCAATAAGGATCCGTTTCGCGTCTGAGACTGAGTCGTATAAACCGTTCGATTTCCGCGGAAGATATCCTTGACTCTATCAATGTCCTCATTCGCGATTACACCGCAAGATTCTGTAATGAGCACCCCTAGTCGAACATCATGCCGCCTGACTTCCGCCGTAAGCTTATGCCGGCCTATGTCTTGCTTGCCTCGTTCGTTTCCGACGTGTAACGAAAAACGATGATCCGGATCGAAACTTCCATGCGCAACGACGTAAACAAAGACCGTGTCGTTTGGAGCAGGCCTTAGGTTCCTGATCGTCCTAAGGAGTGTATTTGCGTTAAAATCCTCTCCTGTCAATTCGGTGACACTTTGGTTCTCACCCGGCAACTCATTCAGGATGGATCGGATATCCTGAAGTCCGATTGCAGCGCCTTTATTCGTAGAGTCGTTTTTCTCTGGAGACTGTGCTTTATACTCCGTTGGAACACAAAGAACGGCGTGCACCGTCTGGGAATATGCCCTTTGAGGGGTAAAAATAAAGAGGACCAAAAGGAACAAGCTTCGCACAAGCCTCCCTTGGCTTGCCAACCGACAATGGACGACCCCTGCAGGATGATTGGTGCTATGCAACAGAATCCTCTCAGACCTAGTCCTTTCGCGGCCCCATCTTTTTTTGCCCCCCCTCAGGGCCAGGCCCTCCAAAACTGCCAATGTAAAATCCTGTCGATGAGTACCCATTTTTGAACCACCTGTGCAAACGGATGTTTGTTTGTGGGTAAAGCTCGCGTTTTTCCCACTGAACAACATCAACTAGGGGGCTACCAGGGACTTCTAACAAGAAATCTGGTTTTTTTTACAGATCTTCTAGAATTTTGTTGAATAAGCTGATTTCTGCTTACGCAGAACCTAGTTTTTGTTGTTGCCCGAGCCAGCTAATCAGCTCTGCTTATTCAGGGACTCGAATCTTTTGCGGATACAGTCAGCCATTCGTTTCTTGATCACATAGACATTTGGAACCTTGAGGTTGAAACGCTCTGCGAGCTCTTTTGGGGTAGATGATTTTTGGAACAGTTCCCAAAAAATGGTCCAATCTCTCTTTCCAACGGGCGTGGGCTCATGTTCCTGCTTGACCTCCAGCATGCACTGCTCCAAGAGTTCTAGCTCGAAATATCGATTGAACTCGTCTTCGATCGCGATAGGATCGGCGATGAGGCCTTCTTCTTGAATTGAGACTTGGCCCCGTTGCCTGCGACTGTCGAGGAAATCAATTGCTGCCCGTTTGGCCACGACATATAGATACCCACGAAAAGACTGACCTTTGTACTCAAAGGTCTTCAGACGACGAAGTAAACAGACCATCAAATCCTGGCAGACATCCTCCGCATCCGACTTATCCATGCCACGACTTCGTATCCATGCAAGTATCTTAGGCGTGTACTTTTGATTGAATTTTCTCCACGCAATCTCGAATTCGTTGGTATCCTGTGGTTTACTGAGTTGTTCCAATAGACTAACCGGTGTTGAGTCACTGTCTTGCATTGCGAGTTCCTGTTTGGTTTATCTTTCTGCATGATTTAATGAGTTGTTTTGGTTCACCGGCAAGTGGAATCTACCGCCTCATAGCTAACGAAGTTTGAAGGCATCCTGCACGGGGATTTCGCCGCGTCATGCGGCGAAGGTTTATCGCATAGTGCCAAAGTCGGAATGGAAGG
>JAUMAI010000733.1:0-15194 GCA_032116775.1 Pirellula sp.
ATGGCTTCAGTTCCCTCCGGTGCTGTCGCGTGCTCATTTGCCAAACGAACATGAAGTGGGGTTTGGTTTCGAAAAGTGGCAAGCGGCTTCGCAAATGACTCGCAGTCAAACCACAGGCTATTTTCGGTCGTATCGGCCACGCCAGACTCAGTGGTTTAGACTTAGTGGTTTTCGGGCACCCAAGTTGCGGCAACGCCTGGAAAATATTGGTTGGGGGGGAATTGGTCCATCTAAACGGTTTCGGGCGGGAGTTGCAGTGGACGAAAGGCTGTTGGTTGATCGGATTGGAGAGAATTGTTTTCTAAAAACGCGAAAAATAGCGGGCGGCGGAGACTGTAGCGACGCGTTTTAGCAATTGCTGTGCCGATCTTTGGAGTTCGCGAAAAAAATCCCCGCTTCTAGCATGGAAAATGATACAATAGAGTGCAAACGCGGTCGGGGATGGGAGACGTAGGTGTACCACAAGGCGATTTCCCCCTCCTGGAGCGGTTAACAGGCATAAGGAATATCTGGCATGCGTTTATCGTACGGGTTGGAAGCGAGACAGCTTCAGAAGCAAACTTTGGCTCCCCGAATGATTCAGTCGATGGAGATTTTGCAAATGCCCATCGCGGCTTTGCAAGAACGCATCGACCAAGAGCTAAGCGAAAACCCGCTACTGGAGCAGCAGGAGATGGATCCGATGCTGCCCGATATTTCTGAAGAGGATCGCGAAGCGCCTCCAACGGTGTCCGATGTGGAACGCGAGTTGGTGGTCAAGGATAATCAATCCAACGCGGATGATTTCGAGCGTCTATTCAATATGGACGCTGACATGCCGAATACCTTCGATGATTTTCGTCGTTCTAGCGGTCGCATCGATGAAGATGGCGACAGGTATATGGACATGATGGCCAATGCGGTTGCGCGTCCTGAGTCGCTCAATGATTATCTGCTTCACCAATTAGCTGAATTGGATATTGATGATCAAGTCGAGTTGATGGCGGAGAAGATCATTTCGAGTTTAGATGCTCGTGACGGTGGTTATTTCCGGACCAGCCTACGCGATCTGTTGCCCACCGATCATAGTGACAAGGATTTTCAGGTTGCACAGGAAGCATTACGGCTAGTGCAATCTCTGGATCCTCCGGGAATTGCAGCCCGAGACCTTCGCGAGTGTTTGCTCAATCAATTGCGGCCCGACATGCTGCACTATGAGGAAATGAAGCGGTTGATCGAGGATCACCTAGAGGATTTAGCGGAGAATCGTTTGCCGCTGATTCAAAAAAAGACCGGTTACAGCATTGAGACGATTCAGGAAGTAAAGCAAGAGTTCCACTTGCTGAATCCCAAGCCGGGACGGGCTTTTATGGAAACCTATGTCCCTTCTGTCACCCCTGATGTCATCGTGGAATTGGATGATCATGGAAACTACGTGGTGAAGTTAGAGGATGATCGTCTGCCGACGTTGCGCATTAGCGAGTACTATCGCAAGCGTTTGGCGAGCGGAGAGGCAACGCAAGCTGAACGTGATTTTATCAAGAAGAAGGTGGTTGGCGCGCAGTGGTTGATTGAAGCCATTCAGCAACGTCGTTCAACGCTTCAGAAAGTTTCGCAAGCGATTATCGAATATCAAAGGAAGTTTCTCGAGCTTGGCCCTGAGGCTATTGAACCGCTTAAGATGCAACAAATCGCTGATAAAGTGGGGGTCCATGTCACTACGGTTTCGCGAGCCGTTGACGATAAGTGGGTGCAGACTCCTCGGGGAATTATGCCATTAAAAAGGTTCTTCGTGGGCGGAACTCGTAGCGAAGATGGCGATGATGTGGCTTGGGATACGATTCGAGTCAAGCTCCAGGAAATCATCGACAAAGAAGATAAGCAGAATCCTCTAAGCGACGATGATCTAGTAAAAGCTCTTGGTAGCCATGGCTTAAATGTGGCTCGAAGAACGATTACCAAGTATCGAAAAAAGATGGGTATCCCGAGCAGTCGTCAACGTAGAGATTGGTCAAGCTTGGATCAGCCAGGTGGTTCTGCCAGCAAAGCGTAACGCAGTTGATCGAGAGCGCTCTTGGCGATGCGATGCTGAACGACGTCGGGATGGCCGCTCATTTCTATTTCTTTGTTGATGACTCCGTTGCTTCCGCAGATGACGATTTGCAATTTTATCGCACCTTGCACGTCGGCGGGTGTCGACAAGCTGACTTGCGGATAAGGTCCAACCGCGACCAACCAGTCCGTGCCAAACTTCGCGCGAATGGCGCATGCGATGTCAGGTAGACTCTCTGAACTCGAGGCGGCAACGACTCGCAAATGCTTAGAATCTGGAGCTGTGAGCGAACCACAATAGACTTCGGTCAGTGGCTTGTTGTGAACGCTACATAATCTATTACCAGCTTCCGTAAGCCACGATCCCAGCAAGCTTGCAGCACCATACTCGATCGTAGCAATAGTCTCTCGGCGTGATAGCAGCATTTTTATGACTGTGTCAGGCAGTTCCTCATCGACTTCGGCGTAAACGATTGGGCCTAGTCGGTCGCGAATTTCCTGCGCTGTGGGGGCCAGTTGTTTAAGGCACTCTTCCGCCGAATTTCCCTCGGCTGCAACTCGCAGGGTGATCGTGGCGCGGCTGGCCGTGATACCGACACGGGGAACGCGATCACGGCTTATCAAATCTGGCATACGTACTTCGACTTCGCTTTCGCCAATACCAAAGCACTTAAATATGGCGTATTGAATGATCCGTTTGCCGGCGCCTAGTTCGTTAATCAAACGGGGTGCCACGGTTTCATCCCACATTTGTTTCATTTCTGCTGGTACGCCGGGTAAGGCAAAAATACGGCAATTGCGCAAGGTTGCGGAAGATGTGACAGAAATCGTCAAGTCGATACCGGGGGCTGTACCATGCGGATTGTGGATGCTGCGACTACCTTGCGGGAATAACGCTTGGCATTTGTTGCGTTCCGGCATCGGCCGATTGCGTCGCTGAAACAATGCTTCGATGTGTGCCAAGGCTTGAGGATCTTCTATCAAAGGGAGATCGAAAGCCGTTGCTACTGCCTCACGGGTCAGATCATCCTTCGTTGGGCCAAGTCCGCCGGTGCAAATAACAATGTCTGCCCGATTCGATGCAATACGGAATACCTCGACATTGGCAAGCAAGTCGTCGCTGATTGTGGTGTGAGCCAAGGTGCGGATACCAAGTTCCGCTAAGCGTTGCGACAACCACTGTGTATTGGTATCGAGTCGTTGTCCGCTCGTCAGTTCATCGCCGATGGATATAACTTCTGCCAGCATCTTTACTACCGATTTTCGAGGAATAAAAGTCCTACGGACTATATTCTAGCGGCAAGTTAATGACACGAGAGAGGTAGTTCCATGAATCCAGCTTGTCTAAGGGTTCTCTGGATTAGAGGCGGAAAAATCTTCGGGGCGAGGGAATCGAAGCGTACGTCTCTTTGCGTTGAACATCATCGATTGCCGCTTGGTGCCAGAGTGGATGACAACGCTGTTGGATTGATCTTCTAGCACATCCATCAAGAGTGTATTGGTGAGATAGAGTTCCGATTTTTGTGGACTAAGTTCCATTTCAAAATAGAGCCAGGCCCACTTTAGTTCAACCTCTTTTCCCACCCAGTGAAACTTGGCAAATAGAGGCTTGGCCGGGTTGGGGTTAGTCGTTTTGTCGGATGGGTTGGAGTCTGCTGGTTTAGAGTCTGCTGGTGTTGGAGTAGCGTTTGAGTTCGCGTCATCAGCGGCCGGCTTCAGCCCTGGAGAAACTTCTTCAATTCTAAAATGATTGCGAACATACTCCGCCAGAAGTTCGTCGATGTTTTCGGTGTTGTCGAGGTCGACTTTCTCTTTAGTTTTTAGGCGAAGTGCATTTTCTAAATCGATTGGGTGGCACTTAATACTCACTTCCAGCCGCCCGGTCTCAGGATTCCATTTGGCCTCTGCTACAGAGACATGAAAGGGATGGGCTCCACTCGCGAGAGTGCTGGTGGTGGTTGCCAGTATTAGGGTTAGAAGCACGACCAGCAGCGACTTCAGTTGCGTTGCACGAGCCATAAGCCAGCTTACTTGCTGTAGTGGACGTTTCGACTTTTCAGGCGTTGAGAAATTGAGATCTAGCATCTTCCAATTCGCTCCATAGATCGCCAGCTCGCTTCAATCGCTTCCGGCGGAATGGTGTGGGGCCCAGCGAAAGAAACGAAGTCGACTTGGTTGCCAGCTTTGACCAGCATATCTCTCAGCCATTGCCCACTGAGTATGGGGAGAATCGGATCGAGTGTTCCATGGCTTTGGACAATTTGCGTCTTGTTGAGTCGTTGGGCTAAAGGTTCCCAAATGGGATGGCAAATCAGAGTTCCCGAATAGAGCCATAAGCCTGCCGGTGGTGAAGCTAAGCCTCGCAGAGCCGTATCCACAGATAACATAGCTCCTTGAGAGAAGCCGCCCAAAATTGTTTTCGAAGCAGGGATTCCAAGTTCGGTTTGCAGCGTTTCTATGGTGTTGGTCAGTTTTTCTCTCGCTTCATCGATACCTTCGGGAACATGATTGCGAAGTTTATCGTACTGACCGCTGGCAAAGGAATCGAGCAAGGATTGAATGCTGATTCGCCACCATGCTCGGCCATCGCCGAAGCCTTCTGCGGCTAATGAGAGTGGGGCTGACGGCATAACCCATAGCGGCCGAACGTCGGTTAATTTTGGGGGTGCCATTTCGATGAACCAGGGAACAAGTCCCACCAAGTCATCACCCGGTGCACCGAATCCATGACAAAGCACAGCCAGATGTGTGGGTGTCTCATTCAGTGGAGCCATGATTGTGCAGTTCAAATCACCAATCTGCAGTCGCTTTTGGGTCCAGGCGGTTTTGGCACGCTTTGCTGGGTTCATGATGATGGAGTCCTTTCAATCATTTGTTGGTCGAGTGGCACTTGGTGGTTGAGTGAATTTCTAAAGCTGGTTGGCGAATGCTAGGCATCACGAAAATCATGGTAGCTAAATCAACTTATACCAGACTGTACCATGCAATCTTTCCCAATGCCTATGTTCGAAAGGCCATTGTCCGCCCACGACGGTTCAGAAAAGAAGGACCAGAGCAATATTCCAGAGGAAAGTGGCTCTTACTTCTGTTCTCGAAAGGTTTGCCAACTTAGAAAGGCTAAACCAATAGCACTGACGATGAAGATAATATCCATCGTCAAGCTGGCCATATAAAACGGCGCAAGGCTCTTCATTCCGATCAGCCCAAACAGCAGGTCGGCAAGGAAAATAACGAGGATGAGAGTCGCAGCTCCCAGTCCGATTAAACAGAATACCTTTGGCATCGACTACCTCAGATGCGCGTCGCGTTGATGGCCTGTGCCATTAAGACCACTGACACCAGTATAGTTCAAGATCTTCCGCTGTCACCTAGCCTAATGAATCTGATTCGATTTTCTACGAAGTGGGAGTTTTTCCAGGCTATTTCTATGGTTTTAGGCGACCAAAGGGCCTAAAAAAACAGCCATCGGTCTTTGTCGGCCAATTGGGGGAGAAAAAGGGTGTTTTTGTGTTAGATCTTAAAAAGTGTGATTTCAGGGGTGAATTTCGGCAGCGGATGCCCGTATGCGAAAAATATGCCTATTTTGATCATGCTGCTGTGGCCCCAATTACTCGTGCTGCCGCTGACGCGGTCGCGCGCTGGACCCATCAAGCCTTATACCAGGGTGATGTTCCATGGCTGGAGTGGGCTGCCGAGTTGCAAAAATGCCGTACTGCGGCCGCTGAGTTGCTCAATGCGTCCCCAGAGGAAATTGCTTTAGTCCCCAATACGACCCTCGGGATTCATTACATTGCAACCGGAATCCGCTGGAAACCTGGCGATAGAGTCGTGGCGGTGGCCAATGAGTTTCCCTCCAACCTGCTGGCGTGGAAACAATTGGCGGAACAGGGAGTCGAGATTGCCCTATACCAACCTGAGTCGGATGGCAAAATCGATCTTTCAAAGTTGCTGGAGTTAGTGAATGCCAAGACTCGGCTGGTCGCGATCAGTTGGGTCGGTTTTGCCACCGGTTTTCGTATTGATCCCCAAGTACTGGCCGACGAGGTTCATCGTCGTGGCGCCTTATTGCTCTTGGACGCCATTCAAGGTTTAGGGGTCTTTGCTCTCGATACCCAAGTCGCAGAAGTAGACTTCGCTGTGGCCGATGGTCATAAGTGGCTGCTTGGTCCAGAGGGGGCGGGTGTGCTGTACATACGAAAGCTGCATTTAGAAGCATTAAAGCCCGTCGGGGTGGGATGGAATAGCGTGACAGGGAGTTTTAGTTTTGCAGCTACCGATTTGAACTGGCGTCCTTCTGCGGCTCGATACGAAGGCGGCTCGCATAGCATGCCAGGCTTCATCGGGTTCTCGGCAAGTTTGAAAGAGATGGCCGAGATGCGTCAAAAATATGGCAAGTCGATTTGGGAAGAGTGCGTATTGGAAAATGCCAATTACGCCTACCAGCTTCTGCTCGCGGCTGGGGCCGAAGTAAGCTATCCCTCAACTCGCGATCATCGAAGCGGTATTATTTCGTTCCGGTGGTCCGATGAGGATCCAAGTCAAACGCGATTGCGCTGCCTCCGGGCCGGTGTGGTTTTAAGTTGTCGACTTGGGCGGTTGCGTATATCACCACATGGGTACAACAATGAAGAAGACTGCCACAGGCTGATTGAAGCTCTGAAGAGTGTTGATGTGTAGGACGTTTTTAATCGCTCACAGAGCAAGTCGGTTCCAGGTTCAACTTCATCCAGCCATGGCGCTAGGAGTAAAAGCATGGATTCAATCAATCCCTTCACACCCACAACGGCCGAGTCATCGCAACCGGTGCCGTGGCAAGGTGCGCCAGGCACGCAACCAGCATACGTAAGTACAACTGGGCTAACAGTCGTCACACTTTTATTTGTCATCTTCGGCATCTTGGGTGTACTGGTTGCACTCGGTGGAACGGTTGGTTATTTCTTGGCTGGATCGATTGAAGGGTTTGCCAATCCACAGAAAAGTAGCGTGGTTAGTGAAATGCAGCGGGTGCAGCGAATGTTTTTGTTGCCCGGGTTTATTCTCACCTGCATCAACGGATTGATCAGTCTTGGACTTATCCTCTCCGGTGTCGGATTGGCGAGTTACAAGCGTTGGGGAGCTCGCTTGGGTAGCCAATTCTCTGTGGCTGGCATGGGATTTGAAGTCGTTCGCTTGGTTTTCACAGTGCTCCAGCAAGTAGCGGTCATTTCGCTGTTAATGAGACAGTTCTCAGGAATAACAGACTCGATGGAAGGTGCCGAACAGACTCAGTATTGGGGGATGGTGATCGGGAGTGCGATTGGAGTCTTATTTGGTATTGGTTACTCAGTCGGCAAGTTTTTAATGTACTATTTTTGTCGTCGATATTTGAATAAACCAACGACAGAGAGTCTGTTGTCATAGTTCATATCGACTTTTTACTGTGCAAGCCACTACGATTTTACTGTTTGCTATCTGTAAGACGGTCCGCGTTGCTAAGTTGATCTCCATGCGAATTACCAAGGGTGAGACGAAACCATGAATAAGGCACTGTCCAGCGCAATTGCTGTTTATACGGGTTCCTTTGATCCCGTGACCTTGGGGCATTTGCATATCATCGAACGAGCGGCCAAGCTTTATGATCGATTGATTGTTGGTATAGGTGTTAACTCAGGCAAAGAACCGCTGTTTGACCCTAGTGAAAGAGCCGAGCTACTGCGCAAGGTGACCGGTCGTTGGGGCAACGTTGAGGTGGAGCTGTTCGGTGGCTTGGCTGTGGACTTCGTTCGCCGTTGTGGTTCGCGTGTCATGGTGCGTGGGATCAGGCCTCTGACCGATATCGCAGGCGAGTTCACGATGATGATGGCCAATCGTCAACTGGATACTGAAATTGAAAGCGTATTCTTGATGGCCGATGAAGAGTTCGTTCACGTTTCTAGTTCATTAATTAAGCAGATTGCTATGTTGGGGGGCGAAAGTCATCTTGATCGCTTTATCCCCAAAGAAATAATCCCTGATGTCGTTGCTCGTTTCGCATCACTGCAAGGGAAGTCTGGTGCTTGAGAGCGAAGATTGGCTGAAGCGGTTGCATTCGGTTGTCGGCCGCAGTTTCGGACGTCCGCATGATCCTCAAGCAGGGCCGGTGTGGAGTCATGGCGAAGGTTGTTGGCTGGTCGATAGCACCGGTAAAAGATATCTTGATTTTCGCTGCGGTTATTCGGCGGCAAATTTTGGTCATGCTCCGGCGAAATTGATCGCAGTCGCACAGCAGCAGCTGGGGCGTTTGACTCAGTTAACACAGCTTCCCTCGATCGAATTAATCGAGTGCGCTGAAAAGGTACTCGATTTTCTAGAATTGCGCGGAAGTTCAAAGGTGCACTTCAATGTTGGAGGTGCCAGAGCAATAGAGTCCGCGCTAAAGATCGCTTTGCGGCGCAAGCCAGGAGCCATTATTTGTTTTACCAGCGGATATCATGGCCGATCGATTGCTACCCAACCGTTGTCGGATTCGGTCATGTTTGCGGAGACATTGCCCTGGCCCGGTATGTGGCGAGGTGATGTGGTTAAGCTCCCCTACCCTACGGGCGCTTCGCTCTCTCTACAACCCGCATCTTGGCAAGGTGTCTTAGAGCAATTCGAGGTAGCGATTAAATGTCGTATCAATTCTCTATCCGCTGTTCTGGTTGAGCCGATGTTGGGGGCTCGCGGATATATCGCACCACCCGATGTTTTCTTTCAGCGATTGCAGCGACTTGCTTCTCAAGCAGGCGGCTTATTGATTGCGGATGAGATACAGGTGGGTTTAGGACGAGGTGGTGGGCGATTGCTGAGTCGACTTCAAGGCTGGGAAGCTGATTTGGTCGTTTTAGGAAAGTCACTTGGCGGAGGTTTGGTGCCGATTTCAGCCGTGGTTGGATCGCGGGAATTAATAGACTCATTACCCACAGGCAGTGAGTCGGAAACATTCGCGGGCAGCCCTCTGGCTTGCGCTGTTGCCCAGGCCGCCTTGGAAGAGTTACGGCTGTTAGAGCCAGGCTTGGACTTACTCGGAGCCAAATTGCAACAGGCAATGCGTAAAGTTGTCGACGAGTTTACCTTGCCGATCCGTGTGGAGCGGCATGGCATGTCTATTACTCTGAACTGGATACAGGCGTGGCCGACGCTCTCGGTAGCGAATGGTGTAGACTTTGTAGCTGATGTTTCCCGGTGCGTTGCTAAAGTCGCTAAGTACTGTTTGGATGAGGGCTTGTTGTTGCATCCCAGCGGACCGGCGGGGACGCGTTTAGTCTTGATCCCACCGCTGGTAGTGACATACGAGGAGATTGCTCAAGCGACTGAAAAAATGCAGGCCGCATTACGCCGACTGGCAGCGGCCTAAGTAGTCGTGTGCCTATCAAGTGCAGCCAAGGGCGAGAATAAAGTCCTTCTAGATGTGAGGATGGTCGACATAGGCCTCCCAGCCCGAGGTGCTTTTAAGGTAGAATACTGACAACGCTTTACGGATGGCCGCTTCTAAGTACCTTGGACATTTGGACATTCTGAACAAGATTGTGCTAGTGATCGAACGGCTTAGATTGGGCGGTTACGATAACAGGGTTTTTCGCTTAAGCATCTTGGGATGCTTGGCTTTAGAATTTTTAGGAATGATCGGCAGCGATCCTTCGGTAATTGGGCGACTTGTCGGATAGACGTTATGTTTCGCAAATTTCTAAGATCCAAGATTCATCGTGCTACGGTTACGCAGGCGGACTTGGATTACGAAGGTAGCCTGACAATTCCACCCGATTTAATGCGGGCCGCTGGAATTGCTCCTTTTGAATCTGTGCACGTTTGGGACGTCACTCGCGGAACGAGACTTGAGACCTATGCGATTACTGGCGAAGAGGGTTCAAGAGATATTTGTGTTAATGGGGCGGCAGCCCACTTGGTCCGCCCTGGTGACCTGATCATCATTGCAACCTACGCCTTCGTAACGGACGAATCAGCTGAGCAAGGTATCGAGCCAAAGGTTGTATTTGTTGATGCGGAGAATCGAATACAGCACTTGGGGCCAGAGGTTGCCGGGCCCCGTCGTCGTGACAACAGCGGTTTGAATTCAAATTGGAATTCGTGCTGTTAAAGCTGTTTGGGGTCGATTTGGTACTCTTCCAGTTTGCGATAAAGCGTTGCCCGACTTAGTCCTAACAAGTTGGCGGCTTCAGGGATTTTTCCCCCAGATCGTTGTAATGCTTCAACGATTAATTTCTTCTCCCAGAAATCGATACGCAGGCTTTCGACTGGTTCAACGTTGGCGCTGCGTAAACCAAGATCACTTGGTCGGATGATATCGTCGCTGGCCATCACAACGGCTGAGTCGATTGCATTGCGAAGTTGTCTCACATTTCCTGGCCATTGATATTTGAGCAGTGAGTTTTCGGCTTCTTTGGAAAGTTGTAACTTGGGACGACCATGCAGTCGGCGAAAGTGATCAAAGAAATGATCGACTAATTTGCTGATATCTGAACCACGCTCGCGCAGCGGTGGGATCATCAGTTCGAATACGGTTAGGCGATAGTAAAGGTCCTCACGAAATCTTTTCTGCTGGACGAATTCAGCAAGATCGCGATTGGTAGCTGCGATAACGCGGACATCGACACGAACTTCTTGTTTTGAACCGACGGGCAAGAATGGGTGACCTTCCAAAATACGTAATAATTTGGCTTGGCCTTCCAGCGTGAGTTCTCCTACTTCGTCGAGGAAAAGCGTCCCTGTATGAGCCTGCTGGAACCAGCCAGGGTGATCGGCATCGGCACCCGTGAAAGCACCTTTTTTATGACCAAAGAGTTGGCTTTCCATTAATTCAGCTGGAATTGCTGCGCAATTGACGCTGAGCATAGGCCGATCAACTCGCGGGCTGGCCCGATGCAAGGCTCGAGCTACAAGCTCTTTCCCGCTTCCGCTCTCACCGCGAATAAGCACGCAACCGCTGGCGGCTGCAACTCTACGTATACGTTCCTTTAAGGTTTTCATTGGCGGGCTATCACCGAGCAGTTCGTCGAAGTCCGCACTTCTGGCGACAAGTTGTTCGTTACGAGTTTGAAGTATGGCCTGCTTCCTGGCTCGTGTTAAGGCCAAGCCCATGATCCGCGAGGCAGCAATCGTGAACTCGAGGTCACCCTCGGTGAATTCATGTTCCTCGTTGTAGAGGTGGATAGCTCCAAAAGCTTTTTGCTCATAGAGCAGCGGCACGCACAAGACATCAGCGAACGATTTTAGGGTAGCATCCTTGATCGTTTTTTCATTTTTAAACCATACAGCCCGTTGGTTGCGTGTCACCATTTCTGTCAGTTTGCGACTGAGCTTAATTTTGCCTGAGTCTTGTGCTGGAAGGACTCGGGATGGTTGCAGCGTTCCATGGTCGTCCAGCCACAGTAAACCGACCAGAGTCGCATCAGTGCGTGCTTTGAGAAGTTCGAGAGCAATGTCCGAAACACCAGTAGGCTCTTCATTGTGAAGAAGCTGAATACTCAACTGATATAGGTCGAGGAGTTGTTCAGTTTTTTTCTTGTCTCGGCTTGAGCCGCGACTGTTGACTATGAATGAGTCGTTGACGATGGGAACATCCAACATCAATGTTTCTGTGGGTGTCGATTGTAGGTCGCCTTGGACTGTCTCTGCGATTTTGCTGAAGTGCAGTTCGGTGCTGCCAATTCGAAAGAAGATACCATCGATCAGTAGGGCGTCGTCGATTTTCTGGGAACCAATAAAGGTTCCATTGCGGCTGTCTAGATCGCGGACGTGCCACTGCTGGTCACGATAGAAAACCGCCGCATGTTCGCGGGAGCTTAGCGGATCGTTCAACGGAATCTGACACGACTTTCCACGCCCGATTCGATATTCCAAATCGGTATCGAGCATGTATTGTTTGGATGGTTCCCCGTCGATTACGACGGTTAAAGTCGCTGTCATGATGCCTTCCGAATTTACGGACAATTTCTAGCCCATTCGACGACGTTGACACCTGTTAGGTGGACTTTCGCCGAGATTTTGGTTAGGTGAACGGATGGATTGTGCTCATTTCGGGTAGAAAATGAAACTAAACCCCTAATTGGTTGTACTTTATATTGTAACTCAAATCACAGCCTAATTTTTGTTTCTCCTGCCGGGACAGGCAGAGCGAGACGGTGTTTAAAGACGTTACCGGCTTTCGCCACAGCCAAACGGGAGTTGGATTCGAGCTCATCGAGGGCGTACACTAGTAGATGGCGTCTGGCATTGGAGTCGCTGCGTCGCTTGAAATGGGGGTAGCTCTTGGGACCAACGGTAGGAAATGAGTCGCATCCGGAAGATGATCCGGATGTTCAACTCATGCTACGTGTTCGCGAAGACGATGCCGAGGCATTTGCCGAGTTGGTGACCAATTACCAACCGCGTTTGCAGCGTATTTTGCAACATCTCGTCGGCGAACGCGATGTGGCGGACGATTTGGTTCAGGATGTGTTTTTGCGCGTCTATCGAGCGAGAAAAACATACCTACCGGGTGCCAAATTCTCGACCTGGATTTTTCGCATTGCGAATAATGTCGCGTCGAATGCGGTCCGCGACCGGTCGCGGCGGCGTGAATATCAGATGGTGGATTTTTCCGGCTCTCAAGCCGCGATTCCAGCTATGGATCAAATTGCGGTTGCATCAAGCTCCAGCATGCCGGTCCGCAAGCTGGAGGGAACTGAAAGAGCAGAGATGGTCAGGCAGGCGTTGAACTCTCTGTCAGAGCGACAGCGAATGGCGTTGTTGTTGTCGAAATTTGAAGGGCTTAGTTATCAAGAGATCGCCGACGCGATGGGGATGACCACTAAGGCAGTCCGTTCCTTGCTCAGCCGGTCACGTGAAAACCTAAGACAAATTCTGCAGCCCTACATGGATTCTGGGGTACAGCCGCCGAGCGATCAAAGTGGAGGAGCCAAATGAGTCAAGTGGATGAAACCCAGGATCAGTGGGAACATAATCCCGATCATGAATTGTTGGTCGCCTTTCTTGATGGCGAGCTGACAAAAGATGAATCTGCAGATTTGCAAAGTCGCTTGCAGAGGGAACCTAAGCTCCAAGAGCAGCTTGAGTCTTTGCGGTCGACCTGGAATATGCTGGATGATTTGCCGCAGACTCCTCTCAACATCAATCTCACTCAGACAACCATGGAGTTGGTTGCGCTCGATATCAAGCAACAGGAAGAAAAGAGACGAGTCCAGTGGTGGATTTTATCCGCAGGTTTAATGCTCTTAGGATTGGGCGTAGGAATAGCTCTAGCCGCTTGGAATGTTCGCGCACAACGCGTGAGCTTGCAGCGAGATTTGGCGCTGTTGGCAAACTTTCAATCCTTTAGAGATCTCGATTCTCTAGAGATACTTCCGGAATTGTCGAAGCTGAAGAACTGGGAGATTTTTTTAAAATCCACTCCCGATGATTTGCCCAGCGTACCAGTTGATGTCGCAGAGCGTGAAGCTTGGCTGAAAAATCGCACCGACACACAGCGACTGGCTATGGCGGAAGTCAAGCAGATTTTTGATCGATTACCGCTGGATGAACAGCAGCACTTAAGGGATGTCGAACAAAAAATTGCCGCGCAAAGCAATTCAGGTGATTTAACCGAAATGGTTAAGGCTTACACCAATTTGCTGCGGTCTTTAACCACGAATGAAAGGGCTAAGATCTTAGATAAATCTGCGGCCGAGCGAGTTGATGATCTGCAGGCGATCATTCAACGAAAACGTGTATCTACGCTGGCTCAGAATATGTCGGAGAACGATCAAAACGCGATTCGCCGCTGGGCGCGAGAATTAATTTGGGAAAAACCCGATTGGTGGACCTCGCGCAATTCGAATTCGGGACTGCGGCCAGGAGATGAATTGCGAGTTTTGTGGCAAGGCTTAATGCGTCGCCGTATGGAAAGCGGAAGTTCACCTTTAGAAAGCGATGATATTGCCAGATTGCGTGAAGTTTTGAGCAACGAAGCCAATGAGATTTTGGCCGATGTGGATGAATATGAACTTGATCTCACCGTTGGCCAATGGATTGGAGCGGTTATGGCTCGCGATCGCAATTTCTCGCTCAAGGAGCCTGATTTCAATGAACTGTATACAACGTATACTGGGGTCAGTGAATCAGAACGTGAGGCCTACGATTGGATGTCACCAAGCGAGGCCAAACAGGCGCTGACCCGAAGGTACTTTGGACGCGGATTTAGCGAATCCTTGCGGGAGCAGCGGCGTGGCAACGAGTGAGAAGGTGTCGTATGAAAGCTGCTTTTATAACCAAGACTGGGCCGGCCGATGTTATTCAGTATGGAGATCTCCCAAAGCCGGAAATAAAGCCCCACGAAGTTCTTGTTCAGGTTAAAGCGGTTTCTGTTAATCCCATTGATACCTACATTCGCAACGGTGCAAACTACTGGCCTTTGCCTTATCCCTTTGTTATCGGCTGCGACTTGGCAGGTTCGATTTGCGAAGTAGGGTCCGAGGTTAAAGGCTGGCAAGTTGGTCAACGGGTCTGGGGTAGCAATCAAGGCTTGCTAGGGAGACAAGGCACATTTGCTGAGTATTGTGCGGTCGATCCGCAGTGGTTGTATGCCACACCAGATGGTGTTACTGACGAGACGGCTGCGGCCTGTGCCTTAGTAGGTATTACGGCATATTTGGGGCTCTTCACGCATGGCCGATTGATATTTGGAGAGACTGTCTTTGTTCGAGGTGGAACCGGTGGAGTGGGATCCATGGTTCTGCAAATGGCTCGAGCGGTTGGCGCACGAGTCATAACCACAGCGGGTTCAGCAGAGAAAGCTCAGCGGTGCTTGGAGCTTGGGGCTGACTCTGTCATTGAGTATCACCAAACCGATTGGGCTCAGGAAGTTTTGAAGTTAGCTCCTGGTGGTGTAGATCTTTTTTGGGAAACGCTGCGAGAGCCTGACTTTGACACAGCCGTCAATCTGATGGCTCCTCGAGGGCGAATGATCTTGATGGCTGGGCGGGATGCGAGACCACCCTTCCCCGTCGGGCCGTTTTACGTCAAAGGTTGCAGTTTACATGGATTTGCTATGTTCAAGGCTACCGCTGCAGAACAAGCGACTGCGGCTGCTGATATCAACGGCTGGTTGAGTGAAGGCAAGCTGAGCCCCTGTATCGATCGCGTGTTGCCTTTGTCGGCCGCTGCAACAG
>JAUMAI010000734.1:0-2337 GCA_032116775.1 Pirellula sp.
TCTGGCAAGACCTCAAAGCCAAAAAGAACAAGGAGCGGTGTGGTATCTTTATTCCCGCAAGGGGAACCACCAAGAAATTGCCGAAGCTGTATCCAAAGATTTCTTCGGTGTTCGCATCGATTGTGCGCAGTGCCACGATCATCCACTAGCAGCCGAAATTGAGCAGCGACATTACTGGGGACTAACCGCGTTCTTTAACCGCGGCGCGAATGTTGAAACCCCTAACGGCTTAAGAGTTGCTGAGTCAGCCATAGGAGGCTTCGCAGAGTTCGCAAATTTGCGAGGAAACTCTTCAGCTAATGAGCTCGTATTTTTGGGCCGAGATGTTATCAACGAACCGCGTCCAGCAAAAGATGCCAAAGAAGAGGATCGCGACGACCTCTATATCTCAGGTGCTGACGGCGAACCTCGCGTACCAAAATTCTCTCGTCGCGAAAAATTTGTAGATCTCGTTTTGAAAGACCATCCTCTGGTGGCACAGTCTATGGTAAATCGACTTTGGGGCTGGATGATGGGAAGAGGTCTTGTCCATCCTATCGACTCGATGGATTCATTTCATCCAGCCAGCCATCCTGACCTTCTAAATTGGCTCTCTCGTGATTTTGAACGTTCAAATTACTCCGTTAAGTATCTTCTTAAAAAAATAGCCCTCAGCAAACCCTACCAACTCAAGTCCTCAGCCGATCCTACGCTTGATCCGAAATGGTTTGCGGCTGCAATTGCCAAACCACTTACTGCCGAAATGCTGTATCGATCGATGTTGACTGCCCTTCAGATTCAAGGCTCAGAAGAATTGAATCAACTGGAAAAAAGACTCGAGTTTGCCCTCACATTCCCGGACGTACTAGCGGAAGAAAGCTTGGCAAACGTAAGCCAAGGTTTATTTCTTACCAACGGAGAATGGATGGCGAACTTAGTTCGCACCAGTCATTCACAATTGCTAGACACTCTCACGAAAGAAACCGACGACAAACTGGTGGTAGAACAATTGTTTCTAGCACTTTATCAACGCTTACCGGACGCTGAAGAAGATCAACATGTCGTAGCTTATCTAAAGCAAGAAGATACAGCTTCGCGGCAAACGAAAATAGAACGAATCGCTTGGGCGCTGCTCACCAGTGCCGAGTTTCGTTTCAATCATTAAATGACGAAAGTGAATTCGGTGGAAAAGCAAACTTCCGCTTGCCAATCAGGTACTCCGCGAGGTGACGTCGATCATCGGCTTCATCGCCGGCTATTCCTACAGGGTAGCCTGGCTGGTGCGGCATCTGTAGCAAGTTTTCAGTCTTTGTTCTCCATCCCTGCATTCGCAAGCAACGCGCAGCAGCGAGGAAAAAAATGCATTCTACTCTGGCTCTGTGGAGCACCAAGCCAATTCGAGACATGGGATCCTAAGCCAGGAAAGCCAACTGGTGGACCTTTTGGTTCTATCCCATCTGTCATACCAGGGGTTCATGTCAGCTCCCTGATGCCAAAGTGCGCGACCATACTCGACCAGCTCACTGTTATCCGTTCCATGAAGACCGATCAAAATGAGCACTTTCAGGCGATCGATCTTTTGACTCGTGGTGAGCCACCACGACCTCCGTTCACTCGTCCCTTGCTCGGCTCTGTCTTGGCTCAGCAATTCGGACAATTAGACAATCCGGTTCCGCAGTTTGTCTTACTTGACCCCTGCCCCGAAGGAAATGAATTCCGCGCTTTTAAAGCGGGTAACTGGGCAGGTTGGCTAGGGGCCGAATATGGACCTGTACGTTTTGGCGGAAAATATCGAATCGATAATGTCGACATCCCCGCTGGGATGTCAGAACTAGAACATACTCAACGAGAAGAATTGCGAGCGTTCCTCAGTCGCAAATTTGCCAACGATCGCAAGGAAGCGTCCGTCAAATCGTACAACGCCGTTTTCGAACGAGTAAAAGGACTGATGAAAGCCGCGCCACTCTTTAACCTCGATTCTTTACCTGAAGCAGATCGCGAGCGATACGGCCCAGGAACCTTTGGACGATATACCTTGTTGGCGAGGCACCTTATCGAAAATGGTTCCACCTTCGTGATGGTTGCTAATGGGATGCCATGGGACTGCCACGTTTTCAATCACGAAACACACCAAATGCTGGTTCCCGAACTCGACCGTGTCGTCTTTAATCTAATTACGGATCTGAAAGAGCGTTCCATGCTTCAAGACACACTCGTTTTGATCATGGGTGAATTTGGACGTACGCCCTATCTCAATGAAGCTCGTGGAAGGGACCACTACCCAACAGCTTGGAGTATGGCCATGGCCGGATGCGGCCTTAAACCGGGTGTTATTTTTGGATCGACGGACGAATACGG
>JAUMAI010000735.1:0-677 GCA_032116775.1 Pirellula sp.
CGATCGTGGCGAAATATTCTCAAATGAAGAATAGCCCCAAAGCATCGTTTTAGCATCTCTATGGCAAGACGTACTGCTTGTACTTAGTTGCTCGTAAAATGAAAGATCCTGGCGAATCTTTACAGGTTCGGCAGGATCTCGATTTTAGACGGATTGAATTTCTACTCTGTTTTGTCTACCCCGAAGGATCTGTTTGTGTTGAAAAAAATCATTGTCGGATCTCTGCTTTGTCTAGGCGTGTGCAGCCTTGGCTGCAGCAAAGAAGAGAAGGTCGAATATCCACCTGAAGCTATCCCGCAAATCCCAGCCGGGGATAAAGCAGGACCTGCTGGAGCTACCAAGTCTGGAGCGCCAACCGGTGGCAAACCAATGAAGCCACCAGGATAATTACAGTTTGTAAATGACAGAATATTATTGAACCCACGATGCCCCCGATGTCCAGCATCGTGGGCATTTTTTATCACCGATAGCTCGAAGTAATTATAAAGTACTTCCTACTTTCATTGCCCAAACGCGCGATAAATCGTCGACGACGAGCAATTTACACTGCCTCTTGGCTTTGAGATACGCCTGGCTGCGGCAAAGACTCCCTACCGCATTATCCGGTTATTCGGTTTCATAAATTGGAGTGCGAAGAACTTCAACCATCCGAAATCGAGATACACACACCTCTAGCC